>NZ_CBFIEP010000143.1:0-2532 GCF_965661635.1 Pseudemcibacter sp.
ATGCCGCTGGCCCAAAACCGTGGATCTTCTTCTGCACCCGGAATTTGTTTTGCAAATTCTGGCGAAAATTCACCATAAACGGTCGAAACATTGACACCGACTTTTTCAAAGACGCGGCCTTTCATAACGGCCATGGTGCCGCCCCCTTTTGAGGGGTCATCATCGCGGTACCAGCTTTTTCGTTCAAATCGACCGGGATCAAGGTCCGTATAAGGACCAGTTACATCGTTTTCTATGGCTTCAAATTCGTTACAAATATTTGTACGAAGTTCTTCAAACCAGTTTTGTGCTTTTTCTTTTTGTTGTTCAATCGTCATTAGTCAGCTTTTGGAAATTGATTAGTTTGTCTTAAGGCTTCACCGAGCACCATAGACGCAGAAACGGCAATATTCAATGATCTTGTTTCCGGCGTCATAGGAATTAGTAAGCGTGCATCAGCCCTCGCATGTACATCATCAGGGACGCCCGCGCTTTCACGGCCAAGCAACAGGACATCATTTTCTTTAAATTCAAATTCTGTGTAGGGTTCTGCGGCCTTTGTGGTTAAAAGGGCGATGCGATGTGACCCCATTATTTTCAGAAAATCTTCCCAGCTTTGATGTCGTGTGATTTTACTTTGATCAATATAATCCATTCCCGCACGGCGAAATGATTTTTCACCAAATGGAAAGCCACACGGTTCAATAATATGAATATGAACATCAAGGCACGCCGCCATACGAATGATGGTGCCAGTGTTCGGTGGGATATCAGGTTGATAAAGGGCAATATGCATAAGACGGGTTTTAAAGAATTGCTGATACATATGCAAGAGGCATATGGGATTGATTAAACCTTGACCCAGATCATGTAAGGGAACTTTGAATAATGGTATAATGAGGCATTATTGAATTTCATAAATTGAAAGGAAAAGATGATGAGAATTATACTATTTGTTACAGCAATTTTTTGTGCGTTGATTGTTAGTTCCTGTAGTTTTGGCCCTAAGTCCTCATATGGATTTACCTTGCCGGAAGGTAATGCAGAATATGGCAAAGCATATTTCGTTGAATATAGATGTGTTGATTGTCATACGGTCGCAGGATTAGAAGACGAACTATTGGCACCGGAAGGCATTGACCCGATTATGAATGTAGTATTAGGCGGCCCGGCAACCCATATTGAAACATATGGCGAATTGGTGACATCGATCATAAACCCGTCCCATAAGGTTTCAGAACAATATAGGGTGACACCATCGATAGATGAGCCACAATCAATGATGCGAAACTATAATAGCATCATGACAGTTGATGAATTGATCGATTTGGTTGCTTTTATTCAAGATCAATATGAATTAATGCCCATGACGCCGACGGTTTATAAAATCTATTAAAGTTTATATTCTTAGAAAGTATAGGATAGGCTGAATATGAAGCTTAGGTCATAATTGCTTGTAACGGCAGGGTTCGCGGTGATCGTGTCAGAAAGCGCGGTCGCCTGCGCAATTGATAAGGTGCTCCAATTTTCGTTAAAGCGATATATATGAGTTAACCCAGCGCTAAAGTTCACAACGGATTTATTGATGTTAAACGGGTTAAGGGTCAGCTCATCCGCATTGGCTAATGTTTTTTCAAATGTTTCTTGGTCGATCCCCCAAAGGAAATTGGCCAGCTTTTGACTTTGCCAAATAACGGAAAAGCGCGGCATAAATAAATTCTTTTTAACGAACGGAATAGCCAATCCATAACTTAAGGTGAGTTCCGTACCGTTTGAATTTCCGCTGATATCCTGCTGTACATTAAAGGATACGGTATTAAGGCCAAATTGATATCCACCACTTAAGCCTGTGTCGATGGATAGTTTCCTGCGGCTTTCGCCGGGTCGCATACGTGGTGTGATGTAACCATCAAGAAAAACCCCACCTTTACGGCGGTCTTCGATATTTTTTAAATGGTATCCTGCACGCAGCCCTTGAATAAAGAAAGTCTTACTTTGATATCCGATAACGGGGATCGGCATGGCGTTTATTTTTTCGCCTTCAAATGGTGAATCCTGTACTACCGCTCCAATCCCAAGTGACCATCTGCCTTCATTTGACTGAGCAGGGGGCATTTGCCCTGCTGCCCCGTCTGGTCTGCCTTGTGCTGATTGCGCGACAGCATTTTGAGAAGAGAGTATAGTGAAAGAGGCAAGAAATGCACTTATCACAAGATTGTTTTTAAGATTAAAGGTCATGTATAGATAGTGTCACAGCTTTATTAAATATTTATAATTTTCCCATAAAAGTTTAAAAAAGTGAAGAAATTAAGTTGAATGCATTTTCTTAATTTAGGGTTTATACGCTTCATAACAGTAAATGGATGATAATCAAGGAGTTATAAAATGAATTGACTTTATTTTACCCTTTATCAAATGGTCTTCAATCCGCTGGATTATTTAGATAGCCAAGTGAAACTAAGAATTTATCAACTTCTAGTAAAGTTTCACTGTATTTATTTTTATTGTAAAACTCATGTTTTTGTCTATCGTATAATACTAATTCAGATCTAA
>NZ_CBFIEP010000144.1:0-2645 GCF_965661635.1 Pseudemcibacter sp.
GCGATAAACAATACACACCACATGATTGATTAAGATCGACATTAGGTAAAATCTATTGAGCCTTTATCATGGCGAAGCACATCAGAACGCAATAATTTAGGTTCATATGATTCCGTCAATATATTACTCATCGCGATGAAATCCACTTTGGCTTCTTCATGACTTAAATGAACTCTCACATAACCTTGATGCATATTATCGGTCCAAATGACCTCATCCAATTGATCTACAAAAATTTTATCGAGTTTACGGGATGTTTCATCATCCCAGCCACTATTGACAAAATCACCGGGCGACGAAATGCCCGCCGTTCCGATTTCTATACCCATAGAGTGACCGCCTTGATCATATAATTTATTGGCCCAAAAACTATGACTATCTCCTGTGAGAACTAATAAATCCGATGCCCCTACAGATTTACATAGATCATAAAATTTTTCGCGCGCTGCCGGGTAGCCATCCCATGTATCTGTATAAAAAGGAAGGTTAAAGCGCCCTTTCCAAAAAAGAGCATCTGCCGCTGTAGGTACATTTGGTGTACGCTCCCCACTATTTAAACGGGACGGATCAACTCCTAATTTTTCCACATCTGGAACCAACATTCGGGCAATGGGACAAGGGTTGCCAATAATCCGCCATGGTTGTTCTTTCTTTACTGAGGCGGAAAGACTTGTTTCTAATTCCTGTTCCATGGCTTCAGAAATCATCTTGCGGTCAGGATCACCAATAACATCGCGCATAAAGGCTTCCGCGTCCGTCTTGCTTTGAATTGATTCTGCATAATCCAAATAATCAACCTGCTTTCCGCGTGCCGTATGTCGACTTTCCAAAGTGACCAGTGTTAATAGATCACCAAACACATAACTACGCCAGAATTCCTCGCGTGTTCGCCCAGGCTTAGGATCACGAATTGGCATCCATTCGTAATATGCCTGCAGGGATGCGGCAAGACGAACTGACCATTCACCTTCGGTTTCCGGCTGATGGTTTTCCGCACCACCAATCCAT
This sequence comes from Pseudemcibacter sp., assembly GCF_965661635.1. NCBI lineage: Bacteria > Pseudomonadati > Pseudomonadota > Alphaproteobacteria > Emcibacterales > Emcibacteraceae > Pseudemcibacter > Pseudemcibacter sp. Next base: position 1,009 of record NZ_CBFIEP010000144.1, read on the forward strand.
GGGTTATTTGCCGATTCATGGTCATCCCAACATACAAGTAAAGGATGAGCCGCATGCATAGCAAGTGACCCTCTATCGGCTTTATATTGCGCATGCCTTTTACGGTAATCATCAAGTGTTACAATTTCATGGGCCGGATTATGAGCGCGGTTTATTGCGACCGAATGATCACCGCCCCAACCATCGGTACCGTATTCATAAATATAATCGCCTGTATGAAGAACAAAATCGACTTGTTCATCTTTTGCAATGGCGTCATACGCATTAAAATATCCCCAAGCAAAATTGGAACAGGATGCCAAAGCAATCCCTAAGTGATCAAGCTTACCTTCTGTCAAAGTTTTTGTGCGCCCAATGCCCGAATATGTGCCGTTCAAATGAAATCTATAATAATATGTTGCGCCAGCTTCCAAATTTTGTGGGATTACTTTCACGGTATGGTCTGCTGATTGATTTGCCTTTGCCATTCCACGCTCAACAATCTCTTGAAAATCATTATCTTTCGCTATTTCCCAATTGACCGTCTCTTGGCCCTTCATTGTTGTTACCCGTGTCCAAAGTACAACACTATTTTGCTGCGGGTCTCCACTAGCAACACCATGCTGAAAAACATCATTACTTAATTGAAATTCTTCTGCCTTGGCATCATTTTTGTTCAACGCTAACACAGGCAGCATAAGAGCCGTTGTAATCCCCCCTAAAGTAGCTTCTAGAGTTGACCTTCGTGTAAATTTCGAACTCATCTTTGTCTCCCATATCCTTATAAATAAATTAATTTTTAATACAGTATTCGGATAACAATCATAAATGACCCTTATATAACACTTTGTAGTAATTTTTATGAATATAGATACAGCATAAGACTATTACTTTACACTTCAATAAAACTCGCCTACTTTTTAATTTTATGGAAAATGAAATATGGACTTTAAATTGAAAAGAAAAACACTCGTCAATACTATTGCTCTTCAAATATTTGCACTTGGCGCAAATGCAGTGGCACAAGAAAGCCAACCTGATTTTACCCGCATACAACCTGATACATTCGGCGGCAACATGGCCCTTTCAAATGCTTGGGGCGATTATGATAATGATGGTGACCTTGATTTGGTTATTTCATTTAAAACAGGCGATGTTCGACTTTATAATAATGAACTTGGTGGTTTTACCAATGTCGGCCCTCTACTTGGTTTACCAACGGACGGAAAAGAAAGACGCTCAATTGCCTGGGGGGATTTCAATGCGGACGGATATCTTGATTTTTACGTCGGCAGTAATCGCTACGGTAATGAACTCTATATTAATAATAAATCCCAAGGATTCACCGAAGTTTCAAGACAAATGCGTGTTGACATCCCTCAAGTAAGTACAAGGCAAATCAACTGGATTGACTATGATAACAACGGCACATTGGATCTTTATGTTGCTGACCGCATAGGCCCTAATTATTTATTCAGTTATGACGGTGAAAAATTTACGGATGTCAGCAATGAAACGGGGCTAGCGGATCCGCGCGCGACCGTAGGTGCTTGCTGGTTTGACTATAACAGTGATGGTTTTCTTGACCTTTTCCTTGCCAATCAGGGAACCGGTAAAGACGCCCTTTATAAAAACGAAGGCGGTAAATTCAAGGATGT
>NZ_CBFIEP010000145.1:0-77768 GCF_965661635.1 Pseudemcibacter sp.
CTATCGGAGATTAATACTTATCAGTGTCTGTCCGTCAGGGTTGACAACTTAAATGGTTCTTCAATTATGGGCCAGTGTAATATACTCTTGAGGATACCCCCGTGGCCCATCCCCCACCCCTGGAAAATCACAATTAGATCACAATTAGATCACAATGAGTAGTGCAATTCTAACTAAATAGTGTAATATATAATCACTGTACCTAAGAGTAATTACTGAGATTTATTTAGTTTTTTATTGTGTTGAAAAAGAGATATTACCGTTAAGGTACAATAGGTTATGTGAGCTGATATGTTAGAAAACAATGGCGGAGAGGAAGGGATTCGAACCCTCGAAGGCGTTACCACCTTACTCCCTTAGCAGGGGAGCGCTTTCGACCACTCAGCCACCTCTCCGCCGCCGTTTTTAGTGAAGCGAAGCTCTCTTGTCAAAGCATTTCTAATAAAAAATCAATTAAAGAAAAAAAGAAGGCATGGAAATAAATTCCATGCCATTCATAAGGTCAATATATATAGCAATGAGAATAGTAAAAAATTAAGAACTCAACTCTTTACTTATACTACAAAACTATACTTATTAATGTGTTACTACCCATTCGCGTGCTTTACGTTGCGCTTCAGAAATTTCCATATTTGACATTATGTCTGCCAATTCTGCACGATCAACTTGTGCACTGATCATTCCACGCATTGCTGCGAGATTAAACCATTTGTGTGCTTCGATATTATCTTGCTCAACACCATGACCAATTGAATATAAAATTCCTAAATCATAAAGTGCTTCTGCTTTACCCTTTTCCCCCGCTTCGATGCGATTTTGAATGTAATTTTGGTCTACCATTCCCATTATGCTTGCTCCTATATTAACTATAAAACTTGTTTTTTTTAATTTCAGCGCTTTTGGCGCGCCTTATGGTTAACAAAATTGGATTATAACCTTAAATAAATGGTTAACGGTTTGAAATTTATTGTAAACAATTGATATTAAAAGGAAAAATTATTAACCATTAAAAGTTAATATTCATGGAAAAGGTTAATTTTTCTCAATTAACGGCTTTTTTAAGTGATTCTTAGATAAAATTAGGATCGCTTTTTCTATAATGATAAGAAAGCATAAACCATTTTTTTTGAGCCGTTTAGAAAACATAAAAAATAAGCCGATGAAATATTCATCGGCTTATAAGAAAAATTATTAGATCGTATACCTTAACCGTCCAATTTTGGTTTTAGCAATTGATTAACAACTTGCGGGTTCGCTTTACCGCCTGTTTGCTTCATCACTTGACCAACAAAGAATCCATATAGCTTGTCTTTCCCACCGCGGTATTCTTCAACCTTATCAGCATTAACGGAAAGAATTTCATCAATCATAGCTTCAATTGCACCTGTATCGGAAACTTGTTTAAGCCCCTTCTCGTCTACAATCGTTTCAGGTGACTTCCCACTTTCAAGCATATTTTCAAATACTTCTTTGGCAATGCGTCCTGAAATTGTTCCCTCAACTTGAAGGTTTAAAAGCTCAGCCGCATTCTCAACTGAAACAGGGTTTTCTGAAATGGTTTTACCAAGTTTTTTCAACGCTCCAAATAGATCACTTGTAATCCAGTTTGAAACTAACTTTCCAAGCTCAGACACAGGTTTCCCTGTTTTGTCAACAGTCACAGCAAGCAACGTTTCAAAATAATCAGCATTTTCTTTCTCAGCAACCAACACACTCGCGTTATAAGGTGTAATGTGAAGGTCCGCGATAAAGCGTTCTTTCTTCGCATCTGCTAATTCTGGCATTTCTGCAGCTAACTCATCTACAAATTCTTGACTGAATTCTAATGGTAAAAGATCAGGATCAGGGAAATAACGATAATCATGCGCTTCTTCTTTTGAACGCATCGTTCGAGTGGTTCCTGTCGCCACTTCAAATAGACGTGTTTCCTGATCTACCGTTCCACCATCTTCAATTAAATCTATCTGACGACGAATTTCGCTCTCAACCACCTGCATCACATAACGAATGGAATTTACATTCTTTGTTTCTGTTCGCGTGCCTAATTCTTCGCCGGGACGACGCACGGAAACATTGACATCAGCGCGCATAGAGCCTTGATCCATATTGCCATCACAAGTTCCCGCATAACGAACCAGAGATCGAATTTTCTTAAAATACTCAGCCGCTTCTTCCGGTGTGCTCATATCAGGCTTTGAAACGATCTCCATAAGAGCAACACCAGAACGGTTTAAATCCACATAAGTCATAGTCGGATGTTGATCATGCATGGATTTTCCAGCATCTTGCTCAAGATGAAGTCTTTCAACACCAATAATTTTTGTTGAACCATCGGATAGTTCAATGGCTATTTCGCCTTCACCAACAATTGGGTCTTTAAACTGTGAAATTTGATAACCTTGTGGCAGATCAGCATAAAAATAATTTTTACGGTCAAATATACTGCGCAAATTTATTTCACAACCCATTGCAAGGCCTGTGCGCACCGCTTGTCGAACACATTCCTTGTTTATTACAGGAAGCATCCCCGGTTGCGCTGAGCAAACAAAACTCACCTGTGTATTCGGCTCCGCACCAAAAGTCGTCGCCGAACCAGAAAATAATTTAGCCTCAGATATAACTTGAGCATGGATTTCAAGCCCAATAACAGCTTCCCAATCACCTGTGGCACCTGGATATAGTTTTGTCATAATTACTCTCCCCACCACTTAGTTGGTTTATAATTGAATGATGCCGCACCTTCGAGCACGTCAGCCACATTTAAAAGTTGTTCTTCGCCAAATGCTTGACCGATCAATTGTAATCCTAGCGGCAAACCTTCTGCGCTAAGACCAGCAGGAACAGAAATACCTGGAAGTCCTGCTAATGAAGCCGGCACTGTAAAGACATCATTTAAATACATAGCAAGTGGATCTGATACTTTTTCACCTAGATTAAAAGCCGCACTTGGTGCTGTAGGTGTTAAAATAACATCACATTTTTGATATGCCGTTTTAAAATCATTCGCGATCAATGTACGTATTTTTTGTGCCTTTAAATAATAAGCATCATAATAACCCGCTGATAAAACATAAGTACCAATCAAGATTCGGCGTTTTACTTCATCACCGAAACCAGCAGCACGGGTTTTCTTATACATATCATCTAAACTATCCCCTGTTACTCTTAGGCCGTATTTAACACCGTCATAACGTGCGAGGTTTGATGAACACTCAGCTGGCGCGACAATATAATAAGTCGGTAGTGCATATTTCGTATGCGGTAAGCTAATGTCTACAATCTCAGCACCTGCTGATTTGAGCCACTCTTTACCTTGCGTCCAAAGGTTTTCTATTTCCTCAGGCATACCGTCGACACGATACTCACTTGGAATACCGACTTTAAGTCCACGAATGTCACCATTTAATGCAGCTTCATAATTAGGAACTGCTATATTTGTTGATGTGGAATCTTTCGGATCATATCCCGCCATGCTTTCCATCATAATAGCCGCATCGCGAACCGTCTTTGTTAGTGGTCCCGCCTGATCAAGAGAAGAGGCAAATGCAATCATTCCCCAGCGTGAGCAACGCCCATAGGTAGGCTTAAGCCCCACTAGGCCAGTAAACGATGCAGGCTGGCGAATTGACCCACCGGTATCCGTTCCCGTTGTTGCAATAGCAATATCCGCAGCAACAGCGGCAGAAGAGCCCCCCGATGACCCACCAGGAACCGTATTTTTATCAGATCCTTTCGCACGCCAGGGGTTTTTAACTGGGCCATAATAACTATTTTCATTTGATGACCCCATGGCAAATTCATCCATGTTGGTTTTCCCGAGCATCACAGCACCATCATCCCAAAGGTTTTGCGAAACCGTACTTTCATATTCTGGTTTAAATCCGTCAAGAATATGGCTACATGTTTGGCTATGAACACCCTTTGTACAATATAGATCCTTCATTCCTATCGGAATTCCCGTCATCCCTTTTGCATTTCCAGATTTGATTGTTTCATCAGCAGCTTTTGCCATATCCATGGCTTTGTCACAGGTCACTTCGATGAAACAGTTTAATTCTTTTGCTTCATTAATAGCACTTATATGTGCTTGCGTAATTTCAACGGAGGAAATGTCCCCTTTGTGTAATGCGTCTCTCGCTTCAGATAAAGTAAGTTTTGTTAGATCAGTCATTTCCCGTTCCTATTCAATAACTTTTGGCACAGCAAAAAATCCATGCTCTGATTGCGGGGCGTTTTTAAGAACTTGATCGCGATATCCGCCATCTGTAACTTTATCTTCGCGACGTGGAAGTGATGCATCAACGACACTGGTCATTGCTTCAACGCCATCAGTGTCAACTTCTGAAAGCTGCTCTACCCAATCAAGAATATTATTTAATTCGCCCACTGTACTTTCCAACTCATCTTCGGAAACCTCAATGCGGGCAAGATTTGCGATCTTCGCAACCGTTTCTTTATCAACTGACATATCAATGTGCTCTTTTCATTATTTCAAGCGAATTTAATTGCCGGAAACTAACACCAGAGGCTTCATTTCGCAAGAGTTATAGTAGTTTTCAGATACTAAAATTTTTTGCTTTTTTTAACACTTGACATACAAATATAAAAAGATTAATTAATACTTGAATAATCAAGTATATTTAAAGTAATTGGAAAAAAATGAATACAATAAATAAAAACAGCGAAACCGCAATAACATTGTGGGTAAAAACGGCATCCTTAACACGAAAAATGGACGCATCACTTGCATCAGTACACGGCATTGGGTTTCTCGAATATATCGTTCTTCATCGTTTAATAAATGCCCCCGGCAATGCTATGCGCAGAATTGATCTCGCTAATGCGATTTGCCGCACAGCGTCAGGAGTGACACGTATGCTTAGCCCGATGGAAAAAATTGGCCTTGTTGAAAAAGCAGATAATCCACGCGATGCTCGTGTAAGTCGAATTAAAATCACCAAAACTGGTGAAGAAATTTATCATGATGCGACAAATTCATTGAACGAAAAGTCTAATCAAGTCATGACACATGTTTCTGAAAAACAGATTGAAGGCATCATTGTATCCCTAGATCATATGAACTTGTGATATTTGCCATTCTTTAAAATATTTTATAAAGTAATTTCTCATAAATACTGGGAGAAAGAATTTGACAAGATTAATAACAATAGTGGCGACGGTTTTACTAATGATATCATCAGCAACTGCCGCTGATGTTGATGGAAATTGGAACGTAATGTTTTCAAGTGCAGAAGGTGGTGCAATGGTTCCAATGGAAATTAAAGTTGATGGTGAAAATGTTACCGCCATGGCGGATGGTGATGAATTAACCGGGACATATAAAGACGGTGAGTTAAAATTAAAGGGTCCTATGTATGTACCCGAAGCTGGTATGTCTGCAACATTAGATATGACCGCCAAACTAGAAGGTGAAGATCTCGTTGGAAAAGCGACATGGGACATGTATGTAGCAAGCGTGCTAGGAACAAGAACTGAATAAAATAAAATTCTGATTAAAGAGAGGTTAATTCAACCTCTCTTTTTTTTATTCTTTTTTATCGCTCCAAAGAAATTCACTTTTATAATTTAAAATTACCTTTTCCATTTGTGCGGCCATCATATTATACCCCCCTGCTCTAAAGACGCGAGCAATTGAATTTCAAGAGCATTGGATTTGCCCATAATTTCCCGGCGCCTGACGCCCGTTTCTTTTCCTGCTTTTTGAATAAGCGATTTTATTTCATCTAATAAATATGATTCGTACTGTTTCCCAGTAGTGGTTTCATCTGGAGCTTCAGGCGGCACATATCCTGGCTCACTTTTTCGCTTAAGCCATTCTTTAATTTTTATTTCAGATAATAAATCAAATAATTTCATCGCAGAACAAGTATACTTAATTAATGCAAAGATTAATATTTAATTTTAAAGCCTAGTCTTACGGTAAATGGTTCAACTGGGTGATAATGAATATCAGATACTGCATTGGCTTCGCCTTGCAGTTGAGATCCGTAAAAATAGGTTATATCTCTGTCGTTAGTTCCCAACAAATTAAAGATATTAAATTCAATCGTGTAATTTGAAATATCATAAGCGGCGCCAAAATTAACCAAAGTCGTTGATTCAGACCTGACACTATTATCTTCAATCAATGGGGCACTTCCAAAATGGCGTAAACGTAGACTTGCCGTTAAGCCATTATCAAGTGTCAGAGTTGTACCAGCACCAAGAACGGCACCTACAGAACCTGGAATATAATTATCATTATCCAAATTGAATTTTGCATCCGTCGTTGCTGCTGTGACATCAAAAGCAAGCCATTCATTAGCCTGCCAGAAGGCGGCCATTTCAACACCGTACCGTATTGAGCCGTCGTTAACTTCTGTCGTACCGGCGTCTCCCACAAAAACAAGTTCGCTATCAAGTTCAAGCCAGAAACCAGAAACAGTGAAATTAATATCAGCAGTTGGCGCAAATCTTATTCCAAGTTCACCGCCCCTATTCTTCGCAATGATGGGCACGTTCGGAACCGGGTCTCCTGATACTGGATCAACTGTAATCGCTGCGCCACGCACATCATTTGAATGAAAACCATGACCATAGTTTGCATAAACTTCTGCTTGCTCACTCAATCTATACGCTGCAGCAAACTTTGGACTAAGAACAATGTCATTTCCAGTGCCGGAATTAGCGGCTCTAATGGCATCAACAGAATAACTATATCGATCGGCACGTAATCCAGTAGTAATGCGAAGGTTTTCGCTTAAATAAAATTTCAAATCAGCATAAGTACCCAATGCCAACTCATCAACTTCATCATCACGAATGGTTTGAAATCTGATACGACTTTCAGTTTTATGAAGCCCAACTTCTGAAATATTATCATATCTTAGAGATCCGCCAAGCGTCCATACAACATCAATATCATCAAGCGTTAATTCATCCGAATATGAAATATTACCACCCCAAACTGAACGATTGTCAACTTGTTCAAACTCGTCCCCTCTGATCGGATTTTCAAGGAAATAAGTAAAGTTAGAAAAGAGATTAAAATCATAATATTGACCATATATTTGGGTTTTAAGGTTTTCTGTTTCAACCTTAGCAGATAATGTCATACGGGTCGTTTCACCGCCTAAGTCATCATCAAGATTTCCTCTTTCATCTATCAAGCCACTTGTAACTGCGCGAGAAGCAATTTGATCAGTAGCATTCCAAGTTGAATGATACGCAGTGGCCAATAGCTCTGATTTCATAAACCCATGATCACGACTATATTTTAACATGGCATTATATTTCTTTAAATCATCGTCAAGAACCCAAGGGCCATCATTTAATTGACCTTCTGCGGCAAATAATAAATTCCCGTCTGAAATTTCGGCACTACCGGCGCTGACAATTCTGTAATACCCATATTGACCAATGTTAATTTCGGTAAAGTTTTCATCTAAACTGTCATAGACATTAAACGTGGTTAATCCGGCAGATGAAAAATCACCAACTTCACTACTATAAGGCCCTTTTCGGTATTCAACTGTTTCAATAATTTCTGGAATAATGAAATTTAGATCAAGGTACCCCTGTCCGTGACCGTGTGTAGGCAAATTTATTGGCATTCCTTCTAATGTAGAAAGAAAATCCGTACCATGATCAAGGTTAAATCCTCTTAAGAAATATTGATTTGCTTTGCCTGAACCACTGTGCTGTGTTGCAACCATGCCCGGGATTACTTCAACTAACTCACCTACTCGCAATAATGGTCTTGTCGTAAAATCGTCATAACCAACTACACCGTCCGATGCCGATTCTGCGGTTCCAATTAATTGTTCCGCCCGACCGTAAGTTACGACACGATCAATATTATTCGCTTGGTCAAATTCGCTATTTTGAAAATCATTATCTTGCGCCCAAGAAATCGCTGGAACAAAAAAAATTGCTGCTGAATAATAAAAAATGCACTTAACTTTTGGCACAGGCCACCCCTCTTATTTGATGTTATAGTATAACAAAAAAGGTATGCCAAATTTATAAAAAAAGTTCAAGCACTAAAAAAGGTTACTCAACTAGTTTTTCGATGGAAAAGCCACTAAACGGTTTAGTATTTGCTAATACAACATGACCGCTAATATTTGCTGTTCCTTCCATTCTTTCAATCAATGCATCATTAAGTGCCAAATATCGCTTCATATCAGGACAAACAACGCGGAGAAAATAATCAAAGTTACCACTTACAGTATAACATTCTGTAATTTCCGGAAATTCTTCAACAGCACTGTTAAAGGTATCAAAGTTTTCATTGGTATGATCGTGCAAGCTGACCGTTAAAATAATGGTTACGGTTCGACATACTTTATCGAGATTAATATGCGCCATATATCGGTTTATATATTTCTCGTCTTCCAAGCGTCTTACACGCTGAAGGCAACTGCTAGGGGATAAATTCACTTTATTGGAAAGTTCATGATTGGTTATTCTTGCATCACTTTGAAGAATCGAAAGAATCTTCAGATCAATATGGTCAATAGCCTTTTTTTTCATAATTTCTCTTTCAATTATAAAGTTTTTATTTTCACATAAGCCTTGTATTATGGGGTTTATAAAACATAATTTACTATAAGACAAGCTTACCGAATAATATTTGGCATTTTCTTTAATAATAGTTATTTCATTTATGTAAAAGCCAGTAAGATGACTGAAAATTAGATACACTCACTAATAATTATCAATGCCAGCTATTTTAAAAGGGTTTTACGATGACAGATAAAGTTTCACTTATCGGTGTACCAAGCGATATCGGCGCAAGCGACCGTGGCGCATCAATGGGGCCAGAAGCATTACGTGTAGCAGGACTTGCAAAGATGCTTATTAAGCAAGGTTGCGAAGTTCGCGATATCGGTGATCTAAACGGCCCTGAAAACCCTGAACTTCCGCCAAAAGACGGTTATCGACATTTAGATGAAAATGTCGCATGGGCAAATAAAATATCAGATGCAATCTATTCTGAAATGAATGATGGGCATTTTCCAATAATGATGGGGGGCGACCATGCGATGTCAATTGGCTCTGTTGCCGCGGTTGCAAAATACTGTGCAGAGAAAAATCGTCCCATTTGCATTTTATGGATTGATGCACATGCAGATTATAATACGAATGACACTTCACCCTCTGGAAATATCCATGGTATGCCTGTGGCTGTTGCTACTGGCCTTGGGCATCCTGATTTACTATCTGTAGGCCATGCCATACCAATGGTTGCACCAGAAAATGTTTATCAAATCGCCATACGTTCCGTAGACCATAATGAAAAAAAATTGGTTATTGAAAGTGGTATTAATGTTTATGATATGCGACGTATTGATGAAATTGGTATTCGCCAAACAATGCAAGAAATTTTACATGAAGTGTCAGAAAAAGGCGCACATCTCCATGTTAGTTTTGATGTGGATAGCCTTGACCCTTCTATTGCACCAGGAGTTGCAACAACAATTCCAGGCGGCTTAACATATCGGGAAGCACAGCTTTGCATGGAAATGATTCATGATAGTGGCCTTATGGGTTCTTTGGATATTGCAGAAATTAATCCTGCACTTGATACAAACAATAGCACTGCTAAAATCGCCGTTGATCTAACAGCGAGCCTTTTTGGTCGTCAAATATTTCCAATTCATTCACTTTACCAAGGCGAATAAATATTCTTACAAAAGGAAATAATCAAACAAAAAGACGAAATTATAGGAAAAGGAATGTTCATCTGTATAGAGCTTCTTAAGTCAGTTTGGCTTGCCCGCCCTTATTGTGAAGCTCTGTTAAAAAAGCATGCTTTACAAAGAAGTCCTATGAGTCTGTGATTAGATTAGCACTTATTTAATCCAATCAAGTCCCATATTACGGTAACGTTCTTTATCATCGCTCCAACCTTTTCTTACCTTTACGAATAGGAATAGATGTACTTTGCGGTCAAGTAGCTCCTCTAGCTCCTCACGGGCCATTTTACCGATCACTTTAAGGCCCCGCCCTCCCTTGCCGATAACAATTTTCTTCTGACTATCTCGTTCTACATATATGACTTGTTCTATGCGTACACTGCCATCTTTTAATTCTTTCCACCTTTCGGTTTCAATTGTCGCGGCATAAGGAAGTTCTTCATGAAAACGCATAAAAAACTTCTCACGAGTTATCTCGGCTGCCAACATACGCTCGGTAATATCTGTTAAGTGATCTTCAGGATATAACCAAGGGCTTTTGGGAAGAAATTCAGCAATCTTATCTTGTAAATCATCAAGGCCATTTCCCGTTTTTGCTGAAATCATCAAGGTTTCATTAAATTCAGCCAGTTCATTTAATTCTTTAGTTTTTGCAAGCAAACTATCACGTTTTATAAGATCAATTTTATTTAACACAAGAACGGTTTTCTTGCCGCTTTTATTTAAACCTTCTGCTATTGCACGGGTACTATCATCAATGCGTAAAGTCGCATCAACCATAAAGACAACAACATCCGCGTCATTGGCCCCTTCCCATGCAGCAGCAACCATGGCACGTTCTAATCTCTTTTTGGGTGCAAAAATACCCGGCGTATCGACAAAAACCATCTGGTTGTCGCCATAAACCGCAACACCAATAAGCCTTGACCTTGTGGTTTGTACTTTTTGGGTAACAATCGCAATTTTGCTTCCGACAAGCGAATTTAACAATGTTGATTTGCCTGCGTTCGGTGCACCAACAAGTGCAACAAAACCGCAACGCTTATCTAATTGATTTAAATCAACGTTCATATATATCTCTCAATTTTTTTAAATTTTCCATTCGGACTTTAATCTTTTTAATATCTTTTCTGCAGCTAACTGTTCAGCATCTCTCTTCGAAAAACCTTTTGCTGTTTCTTCGCCTTCTCCTTGTACACTTACGACTATTGTAAATGTTGGTTGATGATCAGGCCCCTTCTTGTCTATGGTTGTATAGACAGGAGTACTTTTCCCCCGTGACTGCACCAACTCTTGGAGTCTGGTTTTCGCATCTCTTTTTGCGACTTTAACGTTATGCGCCATCTCATGCCAAAATTTTCTTATAAATTTCTCTGCTTCTAGATAACCAGCCTCAAGATAAATTGCGCCAATAACCGATTCACAAACATCTGCGATGATTGTTTCTCTTTTACGCCCCCCAGTGTCTTCACTGCTTTTTGCCATATGGATAAAATCGCCTAAATTCAAGTCTGCCGCAATTTTGGCGCAAGCCTCTCGGCGAACCAAATTAGTATGCCGACTAGCCAACCCGCCCTCGTCTGCATTTGGGTGTAGCTCAAACATCCATGCGGCAATGGCTAATCCTAATACACGGTCTCCAATAAACTCTAGACGCTGATAGCTAGGGGTTCCTTCAAGACTTGGATGCGTTAGAGCCTCTCTAATGAGGCTCTCATCTTTAAATGAATATCCAAGTATTTCATATAGCTCTGAATATTGACTACTCAAATTAAGTCCCTAATTGATTGCGGAGAAAAAGCGGTCTCTTCGTTCAGCTGGGAACCATTTCCAGAACTCCCATAGCGCACTTTTATTATCAAATGAAAGCGTCAACCATTTTGCTTTACCAACTATATTTTCATAAGGCACAAACCCTACTCCAATATTGCTTGGCCAGCGGCTATCCATTGAATTATCACGATTATCCCCCATGGCAAAATAGTGCCCTTCTGGTACTATAAAGACTTCGGTATTATCGGCAAGTGGACGATGTTCAATGTTAAGAGTGATATAAGATTTACCGTTAGGCATGGTTTCTTCGTACTGTTCAAATCGTTCTTCACGGCCATATTCATTAATGCGAACATAGTCATCCAATTTGATGCGAGGCACAGCGGCGCCATTTAATTGTAGCTCTCCATTTACCATTTGAATTTTATCGCCCGGGGCGCCAACAATTCTTTTGATATAATAGGTTCCAGGATCACGCGGCAATCTAAACACCACAACATCGCCGCGCTCAACGTCATCGGCAAAAACTCTTCCAGGGATAAGTGGCAGACTAAAGGGAAGTGAGTGTTTAGAAAACCCATAAGAGGATTTATTAACCAGAAGAAAATCACCAACCATCAAGTTATTCAACATAGATTCTGACGGAATTGAAAAGGGTTGCAAAACAAAAGTTCTAAAGGAGATCGCGATTATAAAAGCATAAAAGATCGTTCTAAAAAACTCTCCCCAAGTTTCATCATCCTTAAGTAGCGCTTTTTCTGCGCTTTCTTTAACTGTTTTCTTATTTTCGTTACTGTCCATAAACTAAATTCACTTATTTTATAATATATCTATTTCTTAGCCAAACACTAAGGGTTTTGAAGAACTTATCAACATTTAACTGCAGTGAGTATAACTATCGCCTGCGCTAAGGGGTATTCATCCGTCAAACTTAAATCGATTTGCGCTTCCATGCCGTCGGGTGTTAATGACTTTAATTTATTTAATGCTCCACCAGATAATTTCAACGAAGGCTTGCCTAATTCGTCATTTATTACTTCCATATCTTTCCAAAACACACCTTGCGCAAATCCTGTGCCTAACGCTTTAGAACATGCTTCCTTAGCTGCAAATCTTTTAGCAAAATTTGAAGCCTTATTACCTTTAGATTTTGCATATGCAATCTCGCCGTCCGTAAAGATACGCTTCATAAACCGTCCGTCAAATCGGTCAATAGATTTTTCTATACGCCTAATATCCGTTAAGTCATTACCAAGGCCAATAATTTTCATAAAACATTTCCTTTATGGCATAAAAATGACATCTATGGTTTAACCTCTAGCCTTATCCATTAACTCGCGCATTTTTAAGATAGTTTCTTCTAGACCAACAAATATTGCTTCCCCCATAAGGAAATGGCCAATATTAAACTCTGTAAATTCAGGAATTTTTGCGACCGCTTCAACGGTGTCATAGTTAAGCCCATGCCCTGCGTGGACTTCTAAGTTGATTTCACCACAATATTTTGCGCCTGCTCTTAACCTTTCGAGTTCATCTTCCTGATTTTTACCTTCAGCATCAACATAAGATCCTGTATGCAATTCAACTTTATCAGCACCCAATTCTTTAGAAGCTTTAATTTGATCTAAATCTGGATCAATGAATAGCGAAACACTTACTCCTGCTTGCTTTAATTTTCCTATGCAAACTTTCAAATTATCGTAGCCACCAATAACATCAAGACCACCCTCAGTGGTCAACTCTTCTCTCTTTTCGGGAACGATACAAGCGGATGCTGGTTTTAATCTAGAAGCGATTTTAAGCATCTCTTCTGTAGCTGCCATTTCAAAATTGAGCGGAATAGAAATATTTGCCATTAATCTTTCAATGTCTTCATCAACAATATGACGCCTATCTTCACGAAGATGGGCCGTAATCCCATCTGCACCAGCTTCTTCTGCAAGCAAGGCTGCCCTTAATGGATCTGGATGAAATCCACCTCTCGCGTTTCTAACTGTTGCAACATGATCAATATTGACACCAAGACGAATTCGATCTTCAGCCATTAGTCGATAACCTTTCTATTCTTTTGACGCCTTTTAAGTTGTTTAATTTTATATTCCGAAACCAATTTATATATTGGCCAATAAATAAAAAACCATAATGAAGCACCAATAATAGTACCCCCTAATAGCATAGGAAAGAAAATAGTTTCTAAAAAAGGACCTAATGTATTTAATGGGTCGTTCACTAAATCAACAATAGTAAAATTACCAAACATTTTATCCAATTGTCCCATTAAATCATTTGTTGACGTACCAACTAATAAATTGATACCTACATTGTAGCTAGCCGCCCAAATAAAAGGAAAAGTCCAAGGGTTTCCAACCGCAGTACCAATTGCAGAAGTTAATATATTACCCCGCACAATCCATGCAATTATTGCCGCAAAAATAAAATGGAACCCTACAAATGGCGTAAAGGAAACCGCCGCGCCCGAAGCAAAGCCAGCGGCGATCGCATAAGGCGAACCATCAATACGCGCAAGTCGGTGCTTCATATAATGCCCCGCACGACGCCATCCGGCTGAAGGCCATAAGAATTCTCTTACCTTGATTAAAAATGATTGTTTTTTTCGGCGCCTAAACAAGGGCTTTCCCCCTGATTATTTTTTTAGATCTCTACTGCCAGGCTTTACTGCATCTGTTCCTTCTAAATGATCTGGAAGGTTATCTTTATCATAAGCCGCAATTTCAAGGCCAATAAGCGAGACCAAAGGAACTCCTAAATCTATCTTTCCATTACTCCGGTCAATAAGACAGCTGGCCGCAACAACATTGCCACCAAATTTATTAATTGTTTCAATGCACTCTTTTGATGAAAGCCCAGTGGTCACTATATCTTCAGCCATTAAAACATTTGCACCCTTTGGAATTTCGAACCCTCTTCTAAGTTCAAACTCACCATCAACACGTTCAGTAAAAATCGATGGCACCCCTAGCTGTCGCCCCATTTCATAGCCAACAATTACGCCACCCATTGCAGGAGAAACCACAATATCAATTTTCTTATCAATAGTAGCATTAATTTTTTCTGCTAAAGCTTTACAAATCCTAGCGCCTCTCTCAGGATCCATCATAACACGGGCACATTGCAAATACATTTCACTATGAAGTCCCGAAGAGAGTAAAAAGTGCCCTTCTAACAATGCATTAGCATCTCTAAATTCATTTAAAACTTCTTCTTTATTCATGATAATCTTTCGTATTTCTTTATGTATATGCGCGCTCAATTGAATTGATATATTTGCTTGCTTGAAGTGCCGTAATCACATCCGTTAAATGTTTAGCATCTCTGACCTCAAGATCAAGCTCAATCCGAAAAATATCTATCGATCTTTCAATGAACTTTACGTTCGTTACATTTCCTTGGTCTTTTGCAATCAATAAAAGAACAGACGCTAATGCCCCAGATACATGCTTAAGAGTTATATTAACTCGAGCAATATGAATTGAGGATTTGTTTTCCGGATATTGCCATGATAGGTCAAGCCAATCTTCTGGCGTGTCCGTATAAACCTCAAGAGCTTCACAATCGATCGTGTGGACCATTATCCCCTTACCTTCAGCAACAATGCCAACTATTCTATCTCCTGGAATGGGATGGCAACATTTAGAAATATGAACATCCAGGCCAGGGGTTAATCCTTTAATTGGCAACTGATTGTCACCCGCTTTGTGGGGACGGCTTTTATCAACAACGATTGCCGAAGTGGAAATAGTATCCTGCTTATTCTTTAAGCTCGGAAACACAATTTCTAAAACCGCGCGATCAGAAAGTTCACCACTTCCAACTTTTTCAAAAACTGTCGCTGATCCACCTTTTAAATTCAACTTTTTTGCCACGGCTGTAATGGCTTTCTTAGTATAGTCTCGCTCTTCTTGCTCAAAACTAAGTTTGAGAATTTCTTCACCTTGGGTGATATTTTCTTTTTTCTTTTGCTGCCTTGTATACCGACGTATTGCAGCCTTTGCCTTTCCAGTGACAACGAAGTCGGCCCAATTCTGATGGGGTATTTGAGCTTTAGATCTCAAAATTTCAACTTGATCACCATTCGCCAATATTCTGTTAAGTTGTGCTGGTTCGCCGTTTACTTTTCCGCCCACACATGTGTCACCAACATTTGTATGAACTGCATAAGCAAAATCAACAACTGTTGAACCTGCAGGAAGGTTGATTAATTCTCCTTTTGGTGTAAAGCAAAAAACCTGATTTTGATACATTGCAATTTTTGTATGTTCTAAGAACTCTTCAGGATCTGCCGCATGCTCTAAAATTTCTAATAAATCCTGCAACCAGCGATAATGAACATTATCTTTTTTTGAACCTTCATTTTTATATCGCCAATGGGCAGCAACCCCTTTTTCAGCAATAATATCCATCTCTGTAGATCTGATTTGCACTTCGATCCGTTTTCTTTGTGGTCCGATGACAACTGTATGAATTGATTGATACCCATTTGGCTTGGGCATAGATATATAATCCTTAAGAAGCCCAGGCACCGCTTGCCATGTATTGTGAATGACCCCTAGCGCTTTATAACATTCTGCAACATCATCAACAATCACACGAAAAGCGAATAAATCCGCCTGATTTTCAAGACTTACATTTCTAAATGTAATTTTTTTCCAAATTGAATAGGGCTGCTTTCGTCTACCGACCACTTCAGCATCAAGGAAATTATCAGCAAATATTTTTTCTAATTCCCTAATCACTTCATCACGAACATTTTCGGTATTAGAGTATAAATAATCTAAGCGTTTCATGATTGATTCGTGTGCTTCTGGATAAACATGCGGAAATGCAAGATCCTCAAGTTCATTCATCAATTCCTGCATTCCTATCCGTTCGGCAAGTGGCGCATAAATATCAAGTGTTTCACGAGAAATTCGCGCCCTCTTTTCAGGTTTCTTAATATAATGAAGCGTACGCATGTTATGAAGACGGTCAGCAAGCTTAACAAGCAAAACCCTTATGTCATTAGACATTGCCAATAAGAATTTTCTAAAATTTTCGGCTTGTTTTGAAGTTTCTGATGTATATTCAAGTTCAGATAATTTTGTAACACCATCGACCATTTTGGCTATTTCTAAGCCAAATAATTCTTCTATCTGCTCATATGTAGCAACTGTGTCTTCTATTGTATCATGCAAAAGCGCAGTGACAATCGTATCACAATCAAGTTGCATTCCTGTCAAAATACCCGCTACTTCTAGCGGATGAGAAAAATAAGGGTCACCGCTAGCACGTTTCTGCATTCCGTGTGCTTTCATTGAAAACACATAAGCCCTATTTAGAAGCATTTCGTCTAAATCTGGGTCGTATGCTTTAACCATATCAATCAATTCAAATTGACGTATCATGAAATCAATTCCATCTTATTTTTCTATTTATGCATACTGTACAAAAAAAGACTTGCTGAGAACACCTCAAACAAGTCTTTTTTTTGAAAAATTTTTATTGGCGTTGAAACTTATGCTTCGCTATCACCTTTTAATGCCGCCTCAAACTCTGCTGCTGCATCAGCTTCCGCAGTTGCGATGTCATTTTTAACTTCCGTGGCAACCTTAGCAAGGTTATCAGCAGTCATATCCTGGTTATTTTCAGAGAGCTTCTGTTCAGCTAAAAGAAGTGAGATATCATCTTCTTCAGGCTCATCAACTTCAACATGCTTTTGAAGTCCATAAAGTACAGCTTCTTGAAGATCATCAGCAACAATAGTTTCATCGGCAATTTCACGAAGTGCCACAACAGGGTTCTTATCGTTATCACGTTCAACAGTGATTGGTGCCCCTGCAGAAATCTGACGTGCACGACGTGCAGCTAGCAACACAAGATCAAAACGGTTTGTGACTTTATCTTCACAATCTTCTACGGTAACGCGTGCCATATTGCACATTCTCCATATAATATTAATTTTGCCTTATTGGCATACAAAGATGGGCTTATACAATTCCTAAGCCATTCTGTAAAGTCGCTATATTGATAATTTAACCTATTTTTCAGATAAAAGCCGCACTATTCCGACTGAAACTAGGTCATCAAGCAATTTTTGAGTATTTTTCTTGAAAATTGGGTGTTGCCAATCGGCTGCGACATCACTCATGGGAATCAGAACAAAGTCTCTTTCATGTAATCTGATATGTGGAATAATTACACCTTTTAGCACTTCTTCTTTTACTTTTTTCAACCATATTTTTTCATTTGGAACGATAAGATCATTATAACATAATAAATCAAGATCAATAATGCGCGCTTCCCATCTTTCTTTTCTAACTCTTCCCAACTCATTTTCAACATCATGTAAAATGTTTAATAGATTATCGGCAGCAAAAGATGTTTCAACTCGAATGGCTGCATTTACAAACCATGGCTGGTCAGATTTTGGAACAGGTTCAGTTTCATAAAAATTTGAAACTTTTCTAACATCCAAACCTTTCTCACGTAGCAATGAAATCGCAGCTTCTAAAATCTCTTTCGACGTTAAATATTTCTCTGTCGTAAGGTTGCTGCCTAATCCTATAACTATCATTTTATCAATCTACTCTAATAAATCGTCATGAAACTATATGATGAGGACTTGAGAAACCAGAAAAAACGAATACCCCCAACTTATGGTTTCAGAATTTCTTTAAAAATAACCCCTTTCGTGTTACAATTTGGAATATTTTATTTATATTTTAGGAATTTATTATGTTATTTTATCCCGATGAAAAATTGGCGATCTTTATTGATGGCTCGAACCTTTTTGCGACTGCAAAATCACTTAACTTTGATATCGATTATAGCAGATTACGTCGTTATTTTGCCGACAAAAGTCGATTAGTGCGCGCCAATTATTATACGGCACTCATCGAAGATGCCGATTATTCTCCCCTTCGTCCGCTAGTTGATTGGTTAGACTATAACGGTTACACCATGATCACGAAACCAACCAAAGAATTTACAGACGCACACGGTGATAAACGCATTAAAGGTAATATGGATATGGAGCTGGCCATTGATATGATGGGCATGGCTGAACATGTTGACCATATGGTTTTATTTTCAGGCGATGGAGATTTTAGAAGATTGGTAGAAGCGGTACAAAGACGAGGCGTGCGTGTTTCCGTTGTCAGTAGCACAAAAACCAACCCTTCAATGATAGCTGATGAATTAAGAAGACAAGCTGATAGTTTTATTGAAATTGCAAATATGGAAGAGGCCTTTGGTCGCCAGGCATCATCTGATGAAATTGGTCATCCATAATGCGGGAAAATATTGACATCATTGAAAGACATCAAAAATCCCTACCGGGAAATGCCCCTTTAAATTGTAAAATGTGTCCTAGACTAGTTAAATTTAGAAATAGTAATATTGAAAAATTTCCAGAGTATTTTAATGGTCCTGTGCCTGCATTTGGCACAAAAGATGCTGAACTCTTGATCGTTGGATTAGCCCCCGGATTAAAAGGTGCTAATAGAACGGGCAGACCTTTTACGGGTGATTATGCCGGTGATCTATTATACCCAACATTACTTAAATTTGATTTTGCAAAAGGTGAATATGGTTCACGCATAGATGATGGTCTTTCTATGCATAAAGCTATGATTACTAATGCAGTGCGGTGCGTTCCACCGCAAAATAAAACCATCGGTGAAGAAGAGACAAATTGCCGCCCCTTTTTAATTGAACAAATAGAAAAAACGCCAAGCATAAAAATTATTCTTGCCTTGGGTGGCGTTGCCCATAATGCCGTGCTTTCAACATACGGCGAAAAAAAATCCGCCTTTAAATTTGCTCACAACCAGACACATGCTTTATCAAATGGTTTAAAACTAATCGATAGTTATCATTGTTCTCGATATAATACCAATACGGGACGGTTAACGACAGAAATGTTCGAAGATGTGTTTAAAAACATTCAAGAATTATTGGGCTAACCTCAGTCATAAAGCAAGCTTTCTGAATGATTACAGCATTATTCAGTTTGAGTTCAGGTTAATAAAGTATATTATTATTTAGGTGGACGGGTTCTATTAATTAAATTTGAAGGAATAGAACATGAGTAAAATAAACAAATTCCTAAACAAAACCGTAGTAATTTCAGGTCTTTTTGTTGCTAGTTTAATAGTATTACCTATGACAGCATCATCTCAACAGCGCGGTAAAAACAAAAATCGTACAATCATTAATAATAACAATAATGTTATCGTTAATAACGGTGGAAATCGTGGTAGATTAAGCTTAAATCGCGGTATGGGCGGGCGTCAAATTGGCTATAATAACCGCAATCGCAAAGCATTCAGACGTAACGCACGCGTTAATAATCGTGCCTATAATCGTGGGTTTAGACACGGTCGTCGCAACAAAGGCGGAGCTTTTGTAGGCGGCCTTTTCACAGGTGCAATTATTTCATCTACTTTTAATAGCAGAAACACACACGTCGGCGTGAACTATAATTATGGTCATCCAGGATACGGTTATGGTTATGGATATCCTGGATATCGTTTTGCACCTAGAACCAATGTAGTTTATGTGGAGCGTCCTGTTCAAACGGTTGTACAGCAAGTGCCTGTTTATCAACAACAGAACCCATACTTACAATCGCAAAATCAATATCAACCTACACAGCAGCAGGCTGTAAATAACAATTGCTTGCAATCTCGGGAATATACGACAACGATTGAAATTGGCGGCGAAGCAGTTCCCGCATACGGTCAAGCTTGCTTGCAACCCGATGGAAGTTGGAAATTTGGTGATCCGGTCGCGGTACCGAGCTTCTAAAACGAAAATAGAAGCCGTAATTTACTGAATACCCGCCAAATTGGCGGGTATTTTTTTATTACTGATGATCACTTTTTAAGATGCGACCCTGTTCACGGTTCCAGTCCCGATCTTTAACGGTTGCTCGTTTATCATGGAGCTTTTTACCTTTGCCTAAACCAATCATTAATTTCGCACGGTTCTGATCATTAAAATAGATTTTTAGTGGTACTATCGTCATACCTTTACGTTGCATTGCCGCCATTAATTTATTGATTTGCTTACGGTGTAATAATAATTTTCGTGGACGCTTAGCTGCGTGATTAAAGCGGTTCGCTTGCTCATACTCTTTTATATGAGCATTAATCAAAAAAGCTTCCCCGTCTTTCACTTCTGCGTAACTATCAGCAATATTCGCTTCACCCAGGCGTAGTGATTTTACTTCTGAGCCGGTCAGTACAATACCCGCTTCAAAATCTTCTTCTATATGATAGCTAAAGCGCGCTTTTCTATTTTGCGCTATCACCTTATAGGCACTATTCTTATTATCACTACTCATTAGGCTTCCTAATCATTAATCCCTGCAAAATAGGGATATGACGCTCTAACTTCAAGTGTTTAAAATAAAAAAAAGGCGAGAGATATCTCTCGCCTTTTAAGTAATGCGCTTTTGAACCTATGGGGTAAATTCATTGCACACGGGACATTCTATATTATCTGCCGTCGCGACCGCCTCTTCGGCCTCTCTCACCACGATCACGGCGATCGTTTAAAATACCGTCATCATTTCGGTCCATTCGGTCAAACATTTTATCGCCAGCCGCTGCATATTCTTCTGCTGTTACTGTTCCGTCTTCATTCTCATCAAGACGATTGAAGCGTTCTTGCAATCTTTCTGCCATTTTTGCTTCGCGTTCAGCTGATCGTTCCTCTTTTTTGGCCTCTCTTTCGGCACGACGTTCCGCGCGTCTCTCTTGCCATGCAGCACGATCTGCTTCTGCTTTAGCCTGATATTCTTCAAATGTAATACCATCGTTATTTGTATCCGTTTCAGCAAAACGTTTTTCAAACATAGCAGTGAATTCTGATTTTTCGACAGTACCATTACCATCTGTATCCATCCGACTCATGCCTCTGCCAAGACCACGGTCTTGTGATATGGCTAAGCCTGCAACAGACAAAGTTAGAACACCTGTTATTAGATAAATTGATTTTTTCATTTTAATCTCCAAAATATTTCAATCCCATTCCCACAAGTCATGTACCTATAGTACGGGGCACCTTTAGAAAACCCGACAATTTATTTTAATTTTAAGATGAAATGTTTATTTTTTGCGATAAAAGCGAATAACTGAAGCTAAAAATGCAGCAAAACACATTCCGGCCATTGAGAGATAAGCATCACCAGCTGTTTTTTCATATATTAATCCACCCGCAAAGGTGGCCAGCCCCATTCCAAGCCCTAAAGGTAATGATGAATATAAACTCTGCGCCGTGCCGGCATTCTCACTTAATACTTTCTGGCCTATATATTCTATCGCCACCAAGTGGCTAGCACCAAAGGTAAAGCCATGGAGAAGCTGGACAATAAATATGACCGGCAATGATACTGTCGACGCCATAACGACCCATCGCACCACCCCCATTAATCCGATAACAGCAAAAATTGCTGAAATTGGGTATTTTTTAACCATTCCCCCACCAAATACAAAAAATAATATTTCTGCAACTACGCCCACAGCCCAAAGAAAGCCGATTATATTCTCTTCTAAACCATTTTCTTGCCAGAAAATACTACCCATCGAATAATATACACCATGGCTGGCTTGCAAAAGTCCTACAATGCATAAAAACCAGAGAAAGTCCCTACTGTATAATAAATCTTTAATCGGTGATTTTTGCTGTTTCTCAACAACATTTTTATTTTGCTTGTTCCCGCTTGGTAAAATCATCACTGACATTAATAAGACCAACAAGCTGCCAAAAGCATAATATAGTATTGCATCAATTGCTTGGCTGCCTATTAGCCAACCGACAACGACAGCAGCAAATATAAATGAAAATGATCCAAATGACCTTATTCTACCATATCGTAATTTATGTTTTGATGTTTGCGCAACAGTAATCGTTTCCATCAGCGGAACAATTGCAGGATAAGTCAAATTTACCAATACGGTAATCGTTAACAACATCCAAAATCCATCTGAAAAAAAATAGAATGTCGAAAAAACAACACTAGATAACACGCATAATATAAGTGGCCTTCTGTATTCTTTACGTCGATCGGCTGTTTGGCTAATGAGAGGAGCAACTATAATTTTTATAATATAAGGAATAGCAATTACTACGCCAATTTCACTGGGACTTAATCCTTTATATTTAAGCCAAATAGCCCAAAATGGCGTCATGACACCAAGGTATATATACATACTAGTATAATTAAGAGCGAGTTTAGAAAAAACGGTACGACTAGTTTCCATATAATACATCTTCTAAATCTTCGAGTTTTCCCTTTAATATCTTTATAGATTCGCTATATGAGTAACCTGCTCGTGCCATTGAGGCTAATTCTTTATCAAAAGTTGTTTCATTTAATTTGCGAATACGAAAAGGGCCAAAACGTCTTTTTTTTGCATATTTGATGGCACTCTTAAAATTAATATCTGGGGTATTGCTTATCGCTTCATTGATTACATCGTTAATTATGTCTTGTGGAACACCTTTGGATCGAAGTTTATTTTTTATATTGGCTAAAGAGTTTCCAGAAAGTGAATATGAATTCATTTTACTTTCGGCGTATAAACGATCATTAACAAGTCCATGCTTCACACACTCTACAACTACTTCATTAATCCACGCTTCAATTTCACTTATATTAAAATCTTCTTGATCGTTTTGACTAAGAATTCTATCCGTTTTCCTCTTTAAAATGAAAAATAAATTCGCCTCTGTAGTTGCATATCTTTCAAGATAGCGATAGGCTGCGCCTTGAAGATAGGATTTTGTAATATTTCTATTATTTCGCTTTTTATACATAAAGGGACAATAACCATTTTATATGACTGATAATAGACCAATTTCTCATTATTTTTACTTATTATTCCTTTCAACTGTCTGGGGCTGTTCATTTTTGTTTCTAAAAATTATGGCCCCTACCATTCCTCCCTTAACAATCGCAGCCGCAAGAATAACAATCGGCGCAGTAATAATTGCTGCATATGTATTATTTAAAGGTGGAAAATTCCCAACCCACTCATCTATTTGGATTAAAGGGACCATAATTGGGTTCATTGGAACCTGTATACCATTCGTTTTCATAAACTGGTCTATGAACTATATTAATAGTGGTGTTGGGGCTATTTGCATGTCCATCATTCCGTTATCTGTTTTTGTTATGGCCCATTTCACAACCCATGATGAAAAAATGAGTTGGACTGGCCTTGTTGGTATAGTGAGTGGTGTTTGCGGTATTCTCGTACTATTTTATGATAATCTTTCCGCAGATAATAGTACACTCGGTACATTAGCATTAATAGCGATGTTATTAGCCGCTTTTGGTTATGCACTCGCAAACATTTTAATAAGACGCTATGTAAAAACGGAGCCTATAAATACCTCATTAGTCATACTAACGACTTCCTCAATTATTACCTGGCCCATAGCGTTTATATTTGAAAGCCCATTAGAGGTAAATTACGGTACTTTTGAAATATTATCATTAATTTACCTTGGTGTTTTACCGACAGGTATAGCGACAATGGTCTTAGTAATTTTTACTCAAAAAGCCGGCTCAACATTCGTTTCATATAATACTTACCTTATACCAATTGTCGGAGTGTTAGCTGGTTTTATTTTCCTTGATGAAGCATTAAAAGAAACGACTTTTCTTTCCATTTTCTTTATTGCTATTGGGATCTATATTTCTCAAAGACCAAAGAAAAATGCTTCATTGTAGTATTTTAAAAATTTAATAGCTTCAATTTGAACTATATTATTTGTTTGCAAAAACCTATCAGCTCTATAAAATATCTACTGAAAAAGATAAAAAACTACTTGCGATATAATGCTCCAGCATGTATCGAAGGGGAATTATTTAATACGAAAATATAACATTATAGTTTTTTTTATATTAAACTATATAAACAAAAGATTGTCAGAATCGTAACGACTGATTATTCTTGGGTTAATTTATAGAAAACAGCTAAGTGACAAAACTCATATATGCTTAAACCTACTCCAACACAAGACACCACCCTCCCTAGAAGGTATGCCGATTTTGATACTCTCTTGGACGCATTAGATTATGCGGCTCAAGGTAAGCGTGGGTTAAACTTTTATTCACCACGTGGTGAGTTGGAAACAAGCCTTACATATGGACAAATTAGAGACCGGGCACATGAAATTGGTCGGCGTCTCGTTCATTTTGGTATTGAGAAAAACTCTCGTGTTGCACTTATTGCTGAAACCAACGAAGATTTTGTGTGTTATTTTCTAGGCTGTCAATATGCTGGATTACTTCCTGTACCTCTTCCCCTTCCAACATCATTTGGTGGGCGCGATGGATATACAGAGCAACTGCATCAACAAATGAAAAGCTGTGAGGCAAGCGCCGCACTTTCTGCATCTTACATGTTGCCACTTCTAGATGAAGCGACGAGTGGTTTAAATATGGAATTTGTTGGCACGCCCGACACTTTTGAAGCACAATCAAGTTTAACAGATATCAAAAATGTAAAATTACCTGAAGTAGCTTCAGATGATTTGGCTTATTTACAATATTCTTCCGGCAGCACACGCTTTCCACACGGCGTCGCCGTGACACACAAATCCCTTATGTCGAATTGTTATGGTATTGGTAAAATAGGCATGGAAGTGGACGATGACGATCGTGCTGTATCCTGGTTGCCGTTTTATCATGATATGGGTTTGGTTGGTATGTTAATATCGCCAATTGCCTGTCAGGTTTCAATTGACTATTTAGCGACAGAAGCATTTGCAAGAAGGCCGATGCAATGGCTAAAACTGATTTCAAAAAATAAAGGCACAATGTGTTCTGGACCAACTTTCGGATATGAAATATGTGCTAGACGTGCAAATTCTACGGATTTAGAAGGTCTTGACCTTTCTTCATGGAAAGTGGCGGGTATAGGCGCAGATATGATACGCCCTAACGTACTTGAAATTTTTGCTGAAACATTCAAAGAATGCGGCTTTAATAAAAAGGCATTTATGCCGAGTTATGGCTTAGCAGAATGTACCCTAGCGGTAAGTTTCGGTAAAAAACTATCCGGATATTCCGTCGATCTTGTTAGCGAAGAAGTGCTTAATGGGAATGTAAAATCCTTTAAAGAACATAAGCTTAATGCGAATGTAAAATCCTTTAAAGAACATAAGCTTAATGGGAATGGAGCTAATTACCGTGAAGTTGTTGACTGCGGTAAGCCTCTTCCTGAATATAATCTTGAAATTCGTGGTGAGCATGACAAAGCACTTGGCGAGCGAGAAATTGGTCGCGTTTGTGTAAAGGGTCCAAGTGTTATGGTTGGTTATTACATGGACGAAGAAGCCACAAAGCAGTGTTTATCAGAGGATGGATGGCTTGATACTGGCGATATTGGGTATCTGGCGAATGGTTCATTATTTATTATCGGTAGAATAAAAGACCTTATTATTATCAATGGAAAAAATCATTGGCCACACGATATTGAATGGGCTGTTGAAAAATTACCTGAACTTAGGTCAGGTGATAGTGCTGCTATTTCAATCCCCGGTGATAACGACGAAGAAGTTCCCGCTATTTTAGTACAATGTCGCAAACGTGATGAAGAAGATCGTGAAGACCTAGAAAATAGAATTATAACAGAAGTTCAGGCGGTTATTGGTAAAGCTCCAATAGTTATACTCGTGCCTCCTCGCTCACTACCGCGAACTTCGTCAGGAAAGCTTAGTCGCGTAAAAGCGCGTCGGCAATATCTTGAAGGTCAACTTACCTAAATAGTATAAGTCGATTGACGAAACCGTTTCAAGAACGCTAATCTATAATATAGACTAGCGTTTTTTATTTGGGAATGTAGATGACAAAAATAATAGCCTTAACAGGTGCGACAGGTTTTGTTGGCCGTCATTTGCTTCATACGCTAGCATCGCAAGGTTTTATTATAAAAGCCTTAACTCGAAGACCTCAGCCTGAGTTAAAAAATGTAATTTGGGTGAGCGGTGATTTAGAAAACCAATCTTCACTCAAAGAATTAGTAGCAGACGCAGATGTCATTATTAATGTTGCAGGATTGGTAAAGGCAAAAAACTTAGATGATTTTCTAGATGCAAATGCAAATGCCATTGAAAATATATTAAACGTAATAGATAGTCATAAAAAACCACATTTCCTTCAAATTTCATCGCTCGCGGCTAGAGAAGAAAATATATCTGATTATGCCTTTAGTAAAAGGCAAGGTGAAATAATCCTGCAATCTAACACCCATCAACTACCTTGGACAATCATTCGCCCTCCTGGGATATATGGCCCTAGAGACACTGAAACCTTGAAAATTTTTAGAATGTTAAACGCTGGTCTAGCACTTTTTCCTGAAGATAAAAATAATCGTGTTTCATGGATAAACATCAATGACCTTATCATTGCAATAGTATATTTAATGAATAATAAAAATTATTTCCAAAAAACTCTGGAAATCGACGATGGGAACCAGAACGGTTATTCACATGAAGAATTTTATAAAACTGCAAGCGAAATTCTTAGCGTTAGTCCTTTTTATATCACTATACCAAAATTTCTTTTAAAACTATTTGGACATATAAATGACATATTCGGGCGTATTTTCAACTATGCTCCCATGGTATCTGCTAAAAAAGTAAACGAAATATGTCACTCTGATTGGGTATGCAGAAAAAATAATGACTTTGACATAAATGGATGGCACGCGAAGATTGATTTAAAAACAGGCCTAAAAGAAACGCTCGACTGGTATAAGAATAACGAATATATTTAATCTAAATTTTATAATAGATTTTAAAAGCGATATTCTGTAAGTTAACGACCTATTTTAAAGGTATAAATAATGACACTTAGTACAACAGACATTTTTGATCAGATTTGCGTTCTAGTTGAACCATTCAACCAAAAAGCAATAGCGGTAACAACCGAAACTACTTTTGCCACTGATCTTGAATTAGATTCACTTTCAGTAATGGATATGCTTGCTGCCATCGAAGATCACTTTGATGTTACAGTCCCTCTCAATATATTACCTGACTTAGAAACAGTCGGGCAAGTAGCAGAAGCCATTAAAAAAATTCTTGAAGAATAATATTTCTCTTATTTGGTAAGACCATAAATGACACTTGATTTATTTGAAAAATTTGATGCCACCTTAGATAGCTTTAATCAGCTCCCAAAAGGTGATTTAAACCCTTTTACTGTTAAAATGGATCAAGTTATTTCCCCAACAGAAGCCATTATTAATGGTCGCAAGACAATTCTAGCTGGCACAAACAATTATATGGGCATGACCTATAATCAAGAATGTATGAATGCCGCAGAAGATGCGCTTAAAAGCTTTGGTACAGGTACAACAGGATCGCGTGTTTTAAACGGCACTTACCATGGCCATAAACAGTTAGAAGAAACACTTAAGGATTTTTATGATGCGGATCATGCCATTGTTTTCTCAACTGGCTATCAAGCAAACTTAGGAGTAATTGCAACCTTAGCTGGCCCCAAAGATTATATCGTTATTGATGCAGATAGCCATGCGAGTATCTATGATGGGTGTGCTATGGGCAATGCAACGGTCGTAAGATTTTCCCATAATGATCCAGAAAATCTTGAAAAAAGACTCGCACGTATCAGAAAAAAAGATCCCGAAGCAGGTATTCTAGTGGTTATTGAAGGAGTCTACAGTATGTTAGGCGACCAAGCCCCAATTAAAGAACTCGCTGAAGCGTCTAAAAAACATAATGCATATGTGCTCGTTGATGAAGCACATTCAATTGGTGTATTTGGTAGTTCTGGACGTGGTGTCGCACAAGAACAAGGTGTTGAGGCCCTAGTAGATTTTACAGTTGGTACATTTAGTAAAAGTGTCGGCACAGTTGGCGGATATTGCGTATCAAACCATCCTAAATTTGAAGTATTAAGACTTGTTTGTCGTCCTTATGTCTTTACAGCGTCACTTCCGCCATCAGTCGTTGCATCCGCAACGAAGGCGTTAGAGTTAATCAAAGATAGTAACCTACGCGTCAAACTTCTTGATAATTCCATGAGACTTAACAAAGGGTTAGCTGATGCTGGCTTTAATGTTGGCACTACAGGTGAAAGCCCTATCGCTGCGATTATAATTGATGCTCAAGATACCGCTATCGCATACTGGCAACGTATGATGCAAGAAGGTGTATATGTCAATCTTGCGGTTCCACCTGCAACGCCAAATGGTTTAAATCTTATGCGCTGCAGTTTGTCAGCGGCGCATAGTTTTGATCAGATTGATTATATGTTGGAAAAATTTATTGCCGTTGGAAAAGAATTAGGCGTGTTAAGCTAATTAATCTAATCTAATTAAAGTAAGTTTTTCAGATGACGTGATGAACAATTCTCCACTCAAGTCTGTTTCATAAAAACAACCATCAAGAACAAATCTTTTTTTGAATACCAGTCTTGAATGTTCAACTTCCGTAATAATATGCCCTGGAAGCATTGCTTCCTTATATTCACCTTTTAACAGTCTATTGCCAGTTTTGAGAATGGCATCTTTTGTATTTTCAACACTTAAAAAATTCAACGTATCAGCACTTTTTTTAGGGGGAAACTTTGTTCCTAAGAAAATCCAATCAAGGCTACTAATAATAACCATAAAATAACGCCCTACTACGGCGCCTCTCTGGTTTCTATTAATACGTATCATATCTTCCACGTCACCAGACATGCGTGAACCAATATACGCCTTATAAAGAAGAGAAACTATTGTGCTATAATTTTGAACTGTTTGCTTTAGTCCTGAGCGATGCAGAATGCGTTGAAACAATGACTTTTGTTCAACTATATCACCAGCACAAAAATATAATCCATATAGCTTACCCACATGCATCACACCTTCTACTTTCATCAACGGAGTTTTAACCAGATGATTAAGAAGTGAGCCGGCTCTATGTTTTTTAAGAATATTTTTAAGATCATCCTCTACGTTAGGCGCTGTTGCACCAAAACTTTGTGAAATGAACCTCTCGTTACCGCCAGATAATACGGAAATCGGAATGCTTTTTTTACCAAATGGTTTTTTATCTATTAAATATTCAAACGTAGCCGACGATATGGCCTGCCCACCCACAATAATTATCGCGGAAACATTACATTGTTTAAATCGTGTTAAAGCCTCACCAATATCATTGAAATTTTTCACTTCATAGTGAATAATTCCTGATCCCTCTTCTTTGATAATAGCCCGAATTTTATTCATTTCATTTTTTTTCTGAAATGATTCAGGGCTACTTAAAATGGCAAGCATGCTTATTTTTTCCAATTTCTTGTATTTCGTCGACATAATATTATTAAAGTAAAAAAAACAATTTTAAAATCAAATTGCCTAATATTGACCATAAAGTTTTAGCATACACAAAAAACATTTATTTTGTTGCTATTTTTCCGTACTATACAGATGCATATCACTAAAATAAGTTATATAGCTAGCCATAAATGAGCTATGATAAGATTACAAGTCAATATTAAGACAGTTTATAAATAATGCTAAAAAAAGTTGATTACTATATTTTAAAAAACACAATCGTGCCTCTTTTAGCCACGCTAGGTGTTGCAGCATTATTGCTTCTTCTGGAAAAAATGCTTTCCCTATTTGATTTTGTTATTAATCAAGGCGGCCCTATTGATGTTGTTTGGCAAATGTTAGGCAATTTAATGCCTCAATATCTTACATTGGTCATTCCGCTTGCCATGTTTTTAGGTGTGCTACTCGCTATTCGTAAATTTGCATTAAGCAGCGAACTAGACGCATTTTTATCATGTGGACTTAGCCTGCATCGCCTTTTATTTCCGTCATTTCTGATTGCTCTTACTTTGCTCGCCATCAATATTATCGTAGTAGGTTTCGTTCAACCATATAGCAAATATGCTTATGAAGAACTTATCTTTGATGTCAGAAGCGGCGCACTTGGCGCTGCGATTAAATCCAATGAATTTACGAACCTTGGTGAAGGCCTGACCCTTCGTATTGAAGAATCACGTAATTCCGGACGTGAACTCATTGATATCTTCGCTCAAAAAGAAGATGCCGATGGCCATATATTCTCCGTGAGTGCTAAAAGCGGAAACTTCTTCGCATCCCCTGATCAAAAATATATTATTTTAAGGCTATATGAAGGAAGTCTGATTGATTTCGATGCCAGTCAAGACCGCCCAAGAATACTTAATTTTGATATGCATGATTTACCATTAGAAGTTCCAATGTTTGAACAATTCAGAAACCGTGGTGATGAAGCTGCGGAAATGACATTTCTTGAACTTTGGGCCGAACGCAATTCAGGGGATACTGCAATTATTGCAACACTGCATTCAAGAGCGGCGCGGGCCTTATCTATCTTAATTGTGCCTTTTCTTGCCGTCCCTCTTGGATTGGTTGCAAAAAGGTCAGGACGTGCACTTGGTATTTCGGTAGGCGTTTTTCTACTGCTTCTTTATCATAAAGTGCTCGAATTCGGTTTAGACTTTGCCGCTGAAGGAAGCATCGATCCTATTATTTCTATATGGTTACCGACCGCATTATTTGTCCTTCTTACGGCGCGATTATATTATATTGGTGCTTATAAAGTAGGTGGAACCCCGCTTAAAACGCTTGAAATGATTTCTGAAGTGATCTCCGAGGCGGCGACAAAAATATTCAAACGACTGAAGATGGCGAGCTGATATGGTGGAACGCGTCATGAGCTATGGTGGACATTTTGGCAGGTTTTTCAATCCTGGCAGTATGGATGTTTATCTCGCAAAAATCTTTATCACTCGATATGCAATTATCCTCGTTGGGCTAATTGCAACTCTACAAATGCTAGATTTACTGGCTAAATCAGAAGAAATTCTTGCAGGTGATGGTGCAGTATATGCTGACCTATGGCGATATATAACATTAAGAAGTCCGCATCTCATTACATTATTCTCACCATTTGTCGCTCTATTATCTGCTATTTTGACCCTGTCTGTTTTGAACGTGAATAGTGAAATCGTGATAATGAAAGCATCAGGATGGTCGGCCTTTCGGATCCTTGTACCTTTAATGGGAATTTCTCTTCTCATTGGTTTGGTTACATTTGTATTTTCAGAAACCGTTACTGTTCATGCAAGAGCCGAGCTTCGTAACTGGGAAGCCAATGCCTTTGCTGCTGATATTCCACCTGCCCCAGATTCCGTCTATGATTCCTGGGTTACTGACGGTCAAAACTTAGTTAAAGCAGAAAGTGCTAGTAGAAACAGTAGCATCCTACTTCTTGACCAAGTGACACAATATATTCGTGATGAAAATAAAAACATTACCAATATAATTAAAGCCGATTTTGCCGTTCATCGCGATAACAAGTGGAAACTATTTGAGGTTAAAACATTTGATTTGGAAACACTTGAAATCACCGTACTAGAGAATCTAGATTGGGACACAACAATACCTCCAGAAAGATTTATCTCACTTGCCATAATTGCCGACCAAGTTAACTTACCGCGACTTCGCCGTGCAATCGATCAATTGCAATCTGAGGGTCATGGCACAGACAATCTTGATACCATGCTCCACCAGAAATTCGTAACGCCACTAAGTACACTATTAATGCCTTTATTGGCCGGGCTTGCTGCCTTTGGGTTACATAGGGGCGGAAATTTATTTGGCCGAATACTGATCACTCTTTCTATGGGTTTTGGTTTTTTTGTCGTCAATAATCTCTTCATCGCATTAGGGCAATATGGCGCGGTCCCACCTATCATTGCTGCATGGCTTCCATTTCTATTATTTGGTCTGGCTGGCATTAGCTTTATCTTATTAACAGAAGAATAAATATTAAAAGGATCTTTTGTGTCTTCACATTCAATTGAAATAAAACCCGTTCTGAGCAAAAAAGATCGCAAGATTTTTGTTACGCTACTGTGGGATATCTTCAAAGATGATCCAAATTGGGTTCCACCGCTTATCATGGAACGTATGGATATAATTGATGAGAAAAAAAATCCATATTTTCTTCATGCGGATGTGCGGTTATGGATCGCTTATAAAAACGGTATGCCGGTAGGACGAATTAGTGCTCAAATAGATGAGCTTGTAGAACCGCAGCATGGCGTTAAAACCGGACATTATGGCTTTTTTGATTGTATTGATGATCAAGACGTTGCCAATGCTCTGTTTGACACTGCCTGTTCGTGGTTAAAAGAAAATGGAATGATCGAGGTTATTGGCCCCTTTAGCCTTTCCATTAACGAAGAAACAGGTATGCTCGTTGAAGGATTTGATACACCACCCCGCCTTCTTATGGCCCATGCACGCCCCTATTATGAAAAGCTGGTCCACAATTATGGTTTATCGAGTGTTAAAGATACTTGGGCTTATACCCTTGATATCAGCGACCCTATCCTTCCACCTACGATACAAAAATTGGTTGATCGGGCTGTTGATAAAGGTCAGGTAAAATTTCGCCCTATCAATATGGATAAATATGAAGAAGAATTAAAAATCATTCTAGATATTTTTAATGATGCCTGGATTGAAAACTGGAAATATATTCCATTTACTGAAGCTGAACTTGATCACGCGGTTAAAGAACTAAAAATGATTATCCGAGAAGACTTCACCTATATTGCAGAAATTGATGGTGTACCGCAAGCGATGATGGTAACTCTGCCTAATATCAACGAAATCATAAGAGACTTAAACGGAAAATTATTCCCATTTGGTATATTTAAACTCCTATGGAGACTGAAAATAAAACCTAGTTTCAAAACCGTAAGGGTTCCTTTGATGGGAGTTAGAACAGAATATCAGAATAGCCGTTTAAGTGGTATCATGTCATTTGGGCTATTTGAAGCTTGCCGACAAAGTGCCATTAAAATTGGCTGTGAACAAGCCGAACTTTCTTGGGTACTAGAGGAAAATACACGTCTCTCTAAATTGTTAGAAAGCATTGGCTGCGTAAAATATAAAACATACAGACTTTATCAAAAAGATTTATAAATGACCGAAATAATAGAACCTCCGAAAAAAGTAAGCCTTTTTCATCGCCTTAGAAATTATTTTCTTACAGGACTTGTTGTGGCTTCACCAATTGGTATTACGATCTACATTGGTTGGTGGTTCATCACTTTTGTTGATGAAAGTGTAAAACCACTCATTCCAAATGCATATAACCCTGAAACATATTTACCGTTTTCTATTCCTGGTCTTGGCCTTGTCGGGGTTGTCGTTTTCCTGATCATATTAGGGGCATTAACCGCTAACCTTTTTGGGCGAGCATTGCTTAGATTTGGAGAGAAATTTGTTGACCGCATGCCAGTTATTCGTAGTGTTTATAGTACATTAAAACAAATATTTGAAACGGTTATATCACAGGAAGCCAAAAGTTTCAGTGATGTTGTTCTGGTCGAGTACCCTAGACCAGGCCTATGGGCAATTGCGTTTGTTTCTGGCGAAAATACGAGCGAAATTCAAGGACGAATGGAAGATGAAGTGGTCAATTTATTTCTACCCACAACACCAAATCCAACATCTGGGTTCTTGTTATTTGCCCCTAAAAAAGATTTGATTTATTTAGATATGACTCCAGATCAAGGCGCCAAATACGTCATCTCTGCTGGCCTCGTAAATCCTGAAGATTTGCCTAAGAAAAATGGCTAAAAAAATTCAAGAAACGCTTGTTTGTGATTTTGTTGGGGGTCCAGTAGGTCATCGCTTTCGATCTGGCTGCGGACGCGGACAAGCACTTCCAAAAGCAATTGGTTTAAAAACCGGCATTAATCCAATTGTGGTTGATGCCACCGCAGGATTAGGTAGAGACAGTTTTTTACTCGCATCATTGGGGTTACACGTCACATTAATCGAACGAAATAAAGAAATGCATCAGCATTTAAAACTAGGATTAGATAAGGCACGAAATGCCAGTGACGAATATAGAGAAATAATTGATCGCATGACCCTGCTTTATGGAGATGCGAAAGATATTATCCCTACATTAGAGCCAGACGTCATTTTGGTCGATCCCATGCACCCAGAACGAAAGAAATCTGCGCTCGTGAAAAAAGAAATGCGTCTCATACGAGAAATTGTCGGTACAGATCCAGATGCGAAAGAATTGATTGAGATTGCCTTAAACCATGCAAAAAAACGTGTGGTGTTAAAATGGCCTATGAAAGCAGACTCTATTCAAGGACTTAGAATGCCATCTCATCAGATAACTGGTAAATCAACCCGTTATGATGTTTTTATCCAGAATTAAGGTAGCGCACACCTTCATCTCTTTCAAAAAGATATAATAAAATCCTTAAGTTCTTTCCACGCTCAGACGTAAGATCCATGTCTTTTTCCAAAATCAATCGTGCATCATCACGTGCCATTGGAATTAAATGATGATGTTCTTCAAGGCTTGCCACTCTGAACTTTGGTAATCCGCTTTGACGTGTACCTAACACTTCGCCCGCGCCTCTTAATTTCAAATCCTCTTCAGCTATAATAAACCCGTCCTCGGTTTCACGCATGATGGTTAATCGCGCTTTCGCTGTTTTTCCAAGTGTTTGACCATATAATAAAAGACACGTTGATTTATCAGCCCCGCGTCCGACACGTCCCCTAAGTTGATGAAGTTGTGAAAGACCAAAACGTTCCGCATGTTCAATAATCATAACAGTAGCTTCAGGAACATTAACGCCCACCTCAATAACCGTGGTAGCAACCAAAATATCAATTTCACCATTTGAAAACCGCTGCATTACTTCATCTTTATCTTTTGATTTCATCTTTCCATGGACAAGACCAACACGATCGCCAAATATTTGGGATAAATGACGATACCTTTCCTCTGCGGCGGCTAAGTCAAGTACTTCCGATTCCTCCACGAGTGGGCATACCCAATAAAGCCTAGCACCATCTTGAATAGCACGACATGCAGCGCCAACAATATCATCTATTCGGGTTAATGACATAACGCGGGTATCAACAGGCGTTCGCCCTGGCGGCTTTTCATCAAGTCTTGAGACATCCATATCACCATAAACGGTCAACGTTAAAGTTCGCGGAATTGGGGTTGCTGTCATGGCAAGAAGATCCATACCAACACCCTTTTTCCCTTTCGCCGAAAGAGCCATTCTCTGCTCTACGCCAAATCGATGTTGCTCATCTATAACTGCCATTGCGAGATCATTATAAATAACGTCTTTTTGAAATATTGCATGTGTACCAATTAATATATCAATCTCGCCCTTCGCTAATTTAGAAAGTAAAGCCTCTCTCGTTTTTCCTTTATCGCGCCCTGTTAAAATTGCGACATTGATATCAAGACCACTTGTCATTTCTGACAAGCTATCAAAATGTTGCCTTGCTAAAATCTCAGTTGGTGCGAGGATTGCAGCTTGCGCATTATTTTCAACGGCAACCAACATAGAGATAAGCGCAACAACTGTCTTGCCACTGCCCACATCCCCCTGAAGTAACCTCATCATCGCTGAAGGATCCTCCATGTCCTTTTTTATTTCATCAATAGACCTTAGTTGGGCATTGGTTAAGGCGTAAGGAAGCTGATCAATCACTTGCTTAGTTAAACTATCATTAGATGCCATTACCCGACCTTTTTTCTTCTTAGTTTGTCTACGCATTATTTCTAATGCAAGTTGATTTGCTAGTATTTCATCATAGGCCAATCTTATTCGTGAAGGAGCATCACTGAAGGTGTCTTCTTTATTCTTGGGATGATGCATATCAATTAAAGCATCATACCAATTCAACCATTTCTCGCGATCCAAAAGACTTTGATCTAACCACTCTGGTAACGGTTTCGCCTTTTTAGTTGCCTCGCCAATTATGCGTGCCATAACTTTACCGCTTACCCCGGCAGTCAATGGATATATGGGTTCAATATGCGGAATTTCGTTTCTTTTATTAATTGGCATTATATATTCTGGGTGGCTCATTTGAAGAGCACCATTATAGATTTCAACTTTTCCGCTAATCAGTCGATTTTCGCCTTCTGGTAATTGCTGTAAAATATAATCCCGTCTCGGGTGAAAGAATATTAATTGCATCGATCCCGTATCATCATGACACCATACCCGATAGGGTTTACGGCCTTTCCCTTGTACACCTTCATGTTTTCCGACGGTAATTTCAACCGTGACGATTTGATCGAAAAGAATATCTTTTAAGGCTGGGCTATTACGTCTATCAATTACGTCTAAAGGCATATGCCATAAGAGATCAATGATCTTACTGCCAGCTACTTTTTCCAAATTTTTTGCGATACGCGCGCCTACCCCTGGAAGAGTTTCCGTATCAGCAAATAAAGGATATAAAATTTCCGGTCGCATTAGGTTTGTCTTTTTTTAGGTTTAATTGTTTTCATTTCAAACATATTTTTATATACACATAACATACCTTATCAATTGATGAATGAGAAGTTAAGTGACACGTTTTAACACACCCGGTTTTATCGAAGGACAAATAGATAAAAACGAAAGTATCGATATCCGTAAAAAACGGCTTAAATTCCGAAGCTGGCACCGCGGTATAAAAGAAGCCGATATTTTATTGGGCTCATTCGCCGATCAATTTTTACATGATATGACAGACGAGCAACTTGATAAATATGAAACGTTGCTTCGCGAAGCTGATTCTGATCTTGTCGCCTGGATAACAAATGATCGCCCCGCACCAGAACATTATGATCATGATGTCATGACAATGTTAAAATCCATTGATTATATCAAGATATTAAAGTGAACGATATTTCAGAAGAAAACACCTCGTTAACTTTAAGCAACGTACCAGAAGGTATGGACGCACTTATAATTGCTGAAATTGCAAATTCAGTTAATGCAAACCGTCCATTAATGCATATCGCACGTGATGATTTGCGCATGGAAAATATAGCTGAACTTGTTCAGTTTTATTTTCCTGAAGCTAACGTTATTACGTTTCCAGCATGGGACTGCCTACCCTATGATAGGGTATCCCCAAATCCTGACATTCTAGCACGGCGTATGACCGCCCTTATGAATATCTTAAATCCAACTGATAAAAAACAAATTATCATCAGTACCATTAATGCCGTCACACAGCATATTCCCTGTAAAGAGATCATTAAAAATGCAAGTTTCACAGCTAAAATTGGCAGCACCATTAATATTGGTAACCTGACAAATTATTTAACCCATAACGGATATAGCAGATCCAGTACTGTAGTTGACCATGGTGATTATGCCATTCGCGGCAGTATTATTGATATTTTTCCACCTGGTAATAAAAAACCCGTACGAATTGATCTTTGGGGTGATGAGGTTGATACAATAAAGTTATTTGACCCTGTTAGCCAAAGGACCGACACCAAGATAGACGGTATTAAGCTTGTTCCAATGGGGGAAATTTTTCTTGATGATAAATCAATAAGTTGCTTCAGACGCAAATATGTCACCGAATTTGGCCCTGCACGTGGCAATGACCCTCTTTATGAAGCCGTAACAGATGGCCGCAAACATGCTGGTATGGAACATTGGTTGCCGTTTTTTCATGAGAAACTTGAAACTATTTTCGATTATCTAAATGCACCTTTAATTACAATGGATAATCTCAGTACCGAAGCCTTAGAAACACGCTTAAGTGCTATATCCGATTATTATCTATCTCGTAAAACCGCCTATTCAGAAGCCCCTAATAAAACAGATACAATCGCTCCTTATAAACCAGTTCCGCCGGAACAGTTATTTATGAGTGCGGCTGAATGGAACGATTATTCTGATCAATTAAATTTTCATCAGTTTAACCCATTTGAAGTACCACCCGCTAAAAACACCCGTTCTTATAAAGGGTCACAAGGTCGCAATTTTGCACCGGAACGTAATGATAAAAAAATCAATATTTATGACGCGCTTAGAAAGCATATCGTTGCGAAACAAGAAGCGGGCAAGAAAATATATCTCGCAAGTTATAGTATCGGTGCACGTGACCGCCTAAGTGCAGTGCTAAATGATCATGGAATGTCGCGCTATAAGTTATTAGACAGTTGGAAAAGTGCAAAGCGGCTACCCCGTGATACGATCGGTCTTATAATTTTACCGCTAGAGCATGGTTTTGAAACTGATAAGTTCGCGATTATTTCCGAGCAAGATATTCTTGGTGATAGACTTATTAGAAAAGTTAGACGCACGCGCAAAGCAGAAAACTTTATTTCTGAAGCTTCCGCATTAACGCCGGGGGATCTAGTGATCCATATGGACCATGGTATTGGTCGATATGTTGGACTTAAAACAATTGATGTTGGTGGAGCCGCACATGATTGCGTTCTTCTCACTTATCATGGTGGTGATAAACTTTACGTTCCCGTTGAAAATATTGAAGTTTTAAGCCGGTACGGTAACGAAGACAGTGACGGAAAACTCGATAAGCTTGGTGGTCTAGCATGGCAAGGCCGCAAAGCTAAACTTAAAAAACGTATCCGAGAAATGGCGGATGAATTAATAAAAGTTGCTGCAGAGCGTGCCCTACGTAAAGGGGAAGTTATAAAACCCGCTGATGGTTTATATAACGAATTTTGCGCACGTTTCCCTTATTCAGAAACAGATGATCAATTAAATGCTATAGGCGATGTAAT
Source organism: Pseudemcibacter sp. (assembly GCF_965661635.1). Classification (NCBI taxonomy): domain Bacteria; kingdom Pseudomonadati; phylum Pseudomonadota; class Alphaproteobacteria; order Emcibacterales; family Emcibacteraceae; genus Pseudemcibacter; species Pseudemcibacter sp. Next base: position 39,105 of record NZ_CBFIEP010000145.1, read on the forward strand.
AGAAGACCTTTCTAGTGGTCGCCCTATGGATCGATTGATTTGCGGCGATGTTGGGTTCGGTAAAACGGAAGTCGCCTTAAGAACGGCATTTCTTGCCGTTATGGAAGGCTTCCAAGTCGCGATTGTCGCCCCCACCACCTTGCTTGCGCGACAACATTATAAAACTTTTTCAGAACGCTTTCGCGGATTTAATATTAAAGTTGGCCACTTATCACGGTTAGTAACGGCAAAAGAACAAAAACTTACAAAAGAAGAGTTATCAAAAGGTGATTGTGAAATTGTTGTAGGCACTCATGCTGTACTTGGGAAAACGATTAATTTTAATAATTTAGGCCTTCTCATTATTGATGAAGAACAACATTTTGGTGTTGGTCATAAAGAACAATTGAAAAAATTAAAGAGCAATGTTCATGTTTTAACATTAACTGCGACACCAATTCCAAGGACATTACAGCTTGCCATGAGCGGTATTCAAGGCCTTAGTCTCATTGCTACTCCTCCTGTTGACAGATTAGCAGTGAGAACATTTGTTCTACCGATGGATGATTTGGTTATTCGTGAAGCGCTTCTTCGTGAACATTACCGTGGTGGACAAAGTTTTTATGTTTGCCCCCGGATTTCTGACCTTAAAGAAATTCATGAATTTTTAAAAGAAACCGTCCCAGAAGTAAAAGTTGTTATGGCACATGGGCAAATGTCACCCGGGCAAATTGAAGATATTATGAATGCTTTTTATGATGGTGCATATGATGTCCTTCTTTCTACGACTATTGTTGAAAGCGGCCTTGATATTCCAACGGCAAATACGATGATTATTCATCGTGCTGATAATTACGGTCTTGCACAACTTTATCAATTACGTGGCCGGGTTGGCCGGTCTAAAGTTCGCGCCTATGCTTATTTGACCTTACCACCAAGACGCATTCCTACGCCACAAGCTGAAAAAAGATTAAATGTACTACAAACACTCGATACGTTAGGCGCGGGTTTTACACTTGCTAGTCACGATCTTGATATACGTGGCGCGGGTAATTTATTAGGCGATGAGCAATCCGGGCATATCAAAGAGGTTGGTATTGAACTTTATCAACAAATGCTCGAAGAGGCAGTCGTTCAGGCGAAATCTTCTGCCAATGATGATGATGCAGAAGGAGCATGGTCCCCTCAAATAAATGTGGGTGCATCTGTTATGATACCTGAACGCTTCGTTAAAGATTTAAATCTAAGAATGTCCCTTTATAGAAGAATTGCTGAGTTGAAAAATAGAAATGATATCGATGCTTTTGGTGGAGAATTAATTGATCGATTTGGGTCATTACCAGAAGAAGTCGAGCACTTATTAAAAGTTATAGAAATTAAACAATATTGTAAAATTGCATGTATAGAAAAAATTGAGACAGGCCCAAAGGGTGCAATTATTTCTTTTAGAAATTCGAAGTTCCCAAATCCACCTGGCTTGATCGTTTTTCTAACCAAACAAGGCTCGGTGACAAAATTACGTCCAGATCATAAATTGGTTTATGTTCGAAAATGGTCGAAAGTTGAAAATAGATTACTCGGTTCATTAAACCTTTCAAAAGCACTGGCAAAAATCGCTAATAAAACCCCTAATAGTTAAAATTTTTCCTAATCCTTAATTAATGATTAGAAAGTGCAGTATATAATTTTCGCATGATAAATGGAATTAACACAAGTCTATCTGGATTACTTGCAGCGTTGAAGCGCGCCAATACGGCCGCAAATAATATCGCGAATGCATATAATACGTCTTTACCTGTAGGAGGTGACCGTAATACGGCTACGTTACAGGCATCTCGAGCATATGTTCCGCAAAAAACGGTCAATTCTTCACTTAAAAATGGCGGAGTGACGGCAACGCACGTGCCTGTAAGTCCTTCTTCTTTAACCGTTTTTAGTCCTTATAATCCCGTTTCCAATGAAGAGAGTTTTGTTAATATTCCAAATATTGAACCAGCCATTGAATTTTCAGAGCTTATTAAAGCTAAAAACGCATACAAAGCGAATGCTGCCGTCTTAAGAACTCTCTCTGAAATAGAAGATACAGCACTAGACATTATTGAATAATCTGAACTTTTTATAATTATATAACTTTTTTCTATTTTATTTTGAAAAGATGTATTTTCTTAACCTTTTACCTTTATAGTTTTCCATAAGAATAAAAAAGACTTTAAAAGCCTTCAATTTATGTGGAAATAAATGAGGTTATCTGGTGTGTAAACAATGAGTGAAACAGAGAATTCAACCGGCGAAGAAATCGCGAAATTAATGGTTCTAGCTCACAATAGTAGCAAAGAAGCTCGAGCGGAATTATTTGATGGTATTACGGATTTAATCGAAGCCCAACATCAACAAATTTCAGTTACTGAAATTGACTTGATGATGGACATTCTGAGCACGATTATTTCAGATATTGAAATAAATATTCGTAAAAAATTATCATTAAAACTTGCTGATCGTTCTGATGTTCCTGCTGAACTTATTATACTGCTTGCTAATGATGAAATTGAAGTCGCAAACCCTATTCTTATTCAGAACACTCTTCTTACAGATAAAGATCTTATAAAAATTATTCAACGTCGATCTCGCCAACATCAAATGAGCATTGCGTCACGTAAAATGCTATCTGCTGATGTCTGCAGAGAATTAGTGAGTACAAACGATGATAATGTAATTGTGACGCTTCTGACAAATCAAGAAGCAAAGATTGACAATGACACGATTGAAAAAATTATCGAAAAAGCGAAAGTCAGAGAAGTCCTTCAACCGCCACTCGTAAGACGCGAAGATTTACCAAAAGACATCGCAGCACGCATGTATAGTTGGATATCCATGTCGCTTAAGAGCGAGCTTCTTAAAATTCATGACTTTGATGCTGATGAGCTTGAAGGTGTCCTTGAAGAAAGCATCAATGAGTTAAAAGAAGAAGATGACCTTTCAAGTCCTAATATTGAACCTGAAGTCGCTCTAATATCTAAGCTTAAAAAAGCAGACAAACTACACATTTCTTTTTTGATGAAAAGTCTGCGTCAAGGAAATACACGCCTATTTGAACTTGCTTTTGCAGAAATCTTAAATATTCCTGATGAAATCATGTGTAATATTTTATATAATCGTGGTCCAGCTGCCCTGGCTATTGCTTGTTGCGCTGCACGCATTGATAAATCGGTTTTTCTAACTATTTTTCGCTTAACCCGTGAAGCAAAAATGATGGATACCGAGCTAAGTAAAGAAGAAATCAAGCATACATATAATCAATTTGTGAACACAAACGAGCAGCGCGCTAAACTCATTTTACACAAATGGGTTGAAGATTCCGCTCGCACGCCTATATTCTAATCCTGTATTAATTTCTAAGATTGGCGTATTATGTCGAAAACTGACATTAAACTTGCTTTGGTGAATAGCCACAATGAACTTGCTGTAGAATCCGCTTCAGCACTTCGAAAATTATATGATTTTGTAGATATTAACAAAGCTGACGTCATTGTCGCCCTTGGTGGTGACGGTTATATGCTACATTTATTTCATGAACTGATTGAAGTAAATAAACCTATTTTCGGAATGAATTTAGGTACAGTTGGCTTTCTTCTTAATCAATATGATACGGATAATCTTCTGGAGCGTGTATCCAAAGCCATTCCTTTCCAACTGCATCCTCTTAGGATGGAAGCCATCGATATTGATGGTAACAAAACGGATGCAATCGCATTTAATGAAATTTCATTATTAAGAGAAACACGCCAAGCAGCAAAAATCAAAATATATATCGACGACAAACTTAGATTAGAAGAGCTCGTTTGCGATGGTGTCTTGCTTTCTACACCTGCTGGAAGTACTGCTTATAACCTATCTGCTCATGGTCCAATTATACCAATGCATGCAAATATTCTTGCCCTTACGCCCATAAGCGCATTTCGACCACGCCGTTGGCGTGGAGCACTTCTTTCACAAAGTGCAAAAGTTGTATTCGAAGCATGTGATCCAAACAAAAGGCCAGTAAGTGCGGTAGCTGATACTATCGAAGTGCGTAACGTAAGAACAGTATCCGTTGAGCAAGATACGTCACATTCTAAAAAGCTTTTATTTGATAAAGAACATACACTTGAAGAACGTATTCTAAATGAACAGTTTATTAGCTGAATTATTTAGTAAGCGGGATTAACACCGTAAATTCAGATCCCTCACCGACTTCACTTTTCAAGATCACATCTCCACCCATTTGGCGTGCGAGGTGCTTTGAAATATGTAATCCAAGTCCGGTACCTTCTTCTTTTCTCGCATAAATATGACCGCGGTCTTGATGGAATTTTTCAAATACAAGGTCTTGTTGTTCTGGTGATATTCCGATACCTGTGTCCCAAACACTTACAGCGATGACATTCTCAGCAAACAATTTCGTTCTAATACCAATTTTACCACCTTCCGGCGTAAATTTCACAGCATTGCTCATTAGGTTTACGAATACTTGAGTAATGCGGCGCGTATCAGCATAAATATTTATATCATCAGTTATACTTAATTCACTGATATCAATTTCTTTTTTATCTGCGTTAATCACAACCATATTACGTGCTGTTTCCACTACTTCTCGCAGTGATACGTCTTCTGTTTCAAGTTGGATTTTCCCACTTTCAAGCACAGCAACATCAAGAATATCATTAATAAGATGAAGCAAATGTCGGCCGGCATTCATGATGTCGTTACTGTAAGAAATATATTGGTCATTAAGTTCACCAAATGCTTGCATTGTCATGGTTTCAGCAAATCCAATGATTGCGTTAAGTGGTGTTCTTAATTCGTGGCTCATAGCCGCAAGAAAATCTCCCTTGGCTTCAAGTGCTTCCTCAGCTTGCTTTGTGGCCACATCTAATTTTGCACGTTTATCTTTTAAATCGTTAAGTGTTTCATTAAGTGTTTTTTGAACTTTTTCTGCTTTAACTTTCGATTTATGGCTATCGGTAACATCGGTTCCTGCCCCCCTAAATCCTTGGAACTCACCGGATTGAACATCAAATAATGGCACACCGCTTAGATAAATATAGATATTCTCATCATCTTGATCTTTTAAGACCATAAGTTGATCCCTAAAGGGGGCATTCTTTTTCATAAATGATGTACATTTAACTTCGCCACCTTCAAATCCCTCTAAAAGATTTCCGACATCATCAAGACGCTTACCCATTATCAAGAATGATGGCACACCAGTGATCGCTGTAAAACGGTTCGACAAATATGTGAGGTTAAATGATTTATCAACTTCCCAATACCAGTCTGACGTTGCACGCGCAAAGTCACGATAGCGTTGTTCAGTAATACTCGCGTCTTCTGAGTTACTCGCTTTATATTGTTCAGTACAATCCGTATATGTACCACCAATCGCGATGACATACCCTTGATCGTCACAAATAGGAAAATGACGAGAACGATACTGACGCATATTACCATGAATATGTATTGTTTCTTCTACCGTTACGCTACTACGCGTTAACTGTACTTAGTTTAAAATTGATAAAAGGCTAGCCGGGAGAGTATATTCGCCGCGCGGATGATGCACCATGCCGTTTATCGATTCACTATCACTCACAAGCGCACGATAGCCATCATTAACAAACACCAATTCACCTTTGATAGTAGAAACATAAAGAGGAACATTTTCATCGAACTTCATTTTTGCCAGAAGCATATGAATTTGATCTTTTACTGTTGGGTTATCGCTTCTTTCAAGCTGATTTTTGACAAGCTTTTCCGCCCTAAGCTTCTCGACGATTTCCAACGGTATGATCGTTTTGTTCGTTATATTATTCTTGTTTTGCACTTTACTTTCCTATCCCAGTAATGTGTGGAGCATGGTTTGGCTTAGCATGCGTCCTGTAATAACATTTGTGCTTCCTGATAATGATAATCGCGTTGCCAATATTTTACGGCCGCCTTTGCATTATCTGGTTTTATTCTATCATATAAATTTAACATCGTATTCAAGATTGATGTCGATCTTGCTTTTGGTCCACTGTTGGCTTGCAGGATCAAAAGAAACATCGTTGAAAATTGGCTCTTCTCTAATCCTATCGCTCTTGAAATTACAGCAAGTCCTTCATCATTCTTTTCTCTTATCACTCGCCATATTATTTTTACACCAAGTCCGCTCAACTCAGCAAGTGCTGCTACAGCAACATTAATTTTTTGCTGCCTAAGAGAGGTAACAACAAAATCAAAATTTAATTTTCTTTGGCTATCCAAATTTTTGACCAGAAGGATTACCTTTTCCATGACCCCTTCTTTTTCATTATGTTTTTCAATGACTTCCTTGGTTGCATCTTCTAATGCATCATCCAGTAAGGTTTCATCAATATCAAATTCCGCGACAATTTTTCGGCGAAGTGCAGCTGAAACCCACCAATACATTTTATGTACAAGTTCAAATGAAAGATCGTTTCGATTAAGCAGTGGTTCTTGGAATCGGTCTACTGATCGCGATTCTTGTACTAAATAATCCATGGATGCTTTTGAAAGTTCGGCATTTGAATTTTGAATTAGAGCTTCAATAACATCTTCGTTTCCATGTTCAATCAGTTCATCAGAAACAGTTTCACTTACATGTTCACGTATGGCAATTGATAAACGATGAGAATCCGTTCTATTGCGAATCGTTTCAACAAGATCTTCATCTTTTAAAAGTGCACTTTTCTCTAAAACTGGTCTTGCAACCTCAATGTGATCATTTGCAAGCATAGTCACTAGTTCAATAGAAATCTCATCAGATTCGGCTAATCTCTCAGATAATCCTTTACGGATTTTCTTTTCAACGTTCTTAAGAAGTTTAACCATTATATCGTTCATCAAAACGCGTTCATGATCATTCAAACGCCCATCAGGAGATAGGAACATATCAGTGATATTTTCCATAAGGGCTTCTTTAGACCCTTTGGTGCTATCCTGAGCCAGTTTGATCAAGCCTGCTGATGAAAGATTCTCGTTCATAACTTTCCAACTAATCCCTACGCTTTTTGCTTACTGCAATTTTACGTAATGTTATTATTTTCTTATATTTTTTACTAACAAAGTCTAAAACGATAAGGTTAACAAAATCTAAAAATCCTTATATTCCAGAGAGTTCAATATATCAATTCAATTAAAACATTAAAAATTCTTAACAATTCTACAATCTTCATATTAATTTTTCTAAAATTTGAACAATAAAAATTTTCTAGAAAAAAATGCATCGCATATAGTTCACGAAATCATAATTAAAACCATTGTCTAATTAACAATTGGCTTAAAGAGCACATAAAAAGATATTTTATTGTTTTATTTCAATTAGTTAAGGTAGGTGGTGCGCTCGGCCGGACTTGAACCGGCAAGCCCGTGAAGGCGGCAGATTTTAAGTCTGCTGTGTTTACCAATTTCACCACGAGCGCACAATTGAAACGTGATTGGTAAATCGATAAAAGGGTATGCCACATTATTTTAACGAATGGAACCACCAGTTTTCATTTTTTTCATTTTTTTGTCTTTTTTGGCAATTTTCTTCAAGATTTCATCAAAAAAGTAAAGACTCGGCGAAATTGATTTTACTTTGGAGCTTCTCCAGCAAAATATTCGTATCCCAATCCAATGATTTTTTCTTTTAAACTATTTAGTGCTTGATCAACATTTTCTTCAATTGCTGATCGAATAACGAATGTAGCACCATAAGCCCCTTCTTTATAAAAAGGATAACTACCAATAGTTAAATGTTCAAAAGTCGTCTCTACTTCAGAAAGGATATTTGCGAATTTACTTTCTCCATGAAAAACATGTATTGATTTTGATGTAATTTTTGGCCCACCTGTAATACGATCTTCTAAGTCTTGCAACATGCTTTGCATAACTGCTGGAATTCCAGCGAGCACAAATACATTTCCCATTTGAAAGCCCGGTGCTGCACTAACAGGGTTTTTAATTAAGGTTGCGCCATCAGGGATCATTGCCATTCTTAAACGTTCTGGCGTCATATTTTCTTTTCCCATTTTATCTTCAAGTAGCTTCTTTGCCTCTTCATTCAATAAAAAATCAACACCAAATGCACGCGCTACATTTTCAGCTGTAATGTCATCATGTGTGGGTCCGATACCTCCCGTCGTAAACACATAATTAAAAGTAGCACGATATTCATTTACCGTTTTCTGAATACGTTCAGCGACATCGGGAATGACGCGGACTTCATCTAAAATAACGCCCATGCTTCCTAACCATTTGGCTAAATGATTTAAATTCGCGTCTTTGGTTCGGCCGGATAAGATTTCATCACCAATAATGATGAGGGCAGCAGTAACTTTTTTTACCATTCTTTTTATCAACTCAATTGAATAAACATTAAAATAATACTATATCCTAAGATATGAAATATGAACACGAACTTTTCCATGGAACTTTAATTAAACGATATAAGAGATTCCTGGCCGATATAAAATTGGATAATGGCGAAATTGTCACCGCTCATTGTGCCAATAGTGGATCAATGCTTTCATTAAAAGATGAAGGCAATGAAGTTTGGTTGTCACCCGCGACAAACCCTAAAGCAAAGTTAGATTATAAATGGGAAATTGTAAAAGCTGACGGTGCTATGGTCAGTATCAACACATCTTGGCCAAATAAATTGGTTGAAGAAGCAATCCTTGACGGCACGATATCAGAATTACAAGGGTATGATGATTTGCGAAGAGAAATGAAATACGGACAAAAAAGCCGTATTGATTTATTTTTAAGTAATCATCCTGAAAATGCGGATTGTTATGTGGAAGTCAAAAGTGTCACATTAAGCCGTGAAACGGCACTTGCTGAGTTTCCTGATTCTGTTACAGCTCGTGGTACAAAGCATTTAAATGAATTGAAAGACATGGTTGATCAAGGCAGCCGCAGTGTCATGTTATATTTGGCACAAAGGTCCGATATAAATAAATTCAAAGTCGCATCAGACATTGACCCCGCTTATGCAGATGCGTTAAAGATGGCAAAAGAAAACGGTGTTGAAGCATATTGTTATATTTGTACAGTTACACCATCAGGTATAAAGGTGGATCATAGTATCCCCATTTTGGAAGAATAATGAGATATATAAAAGCATCTGATGCACCGGTCGAAGCAACGAGCGCAATTAAAATTCATGATCCTCAAGATTTTGAAGGCATGCGAAAAGCTGGAAATTTGGCGGCGCGCACTCTTGATATGATAACACCTCTTGTCGTGCCGGGCGTCAGTACTGACGAGCTGGATAAAATTTGCGCTGATTTTGTCGCGGATCATGGTGCCATTAGTGCCCCTCTTAATTATAATGGCTTTCCAAAATCCATCTGTACATCGATCAATCATGTTGTTTGTCATGGCATACCCGGACCTAAAAAACTTAAAAAAGGCGATATTATTAATATCGATGTCACCGTTATTGTTGATGGCTGGTACGGCGATACGAGCCGCATGTTTTATGTTGGCCCACCAAATGTTAAAGCAAAGCGACTGGTTGACATTACTTATGAATGCCTCATGCGCGGTATCGATCAAGTTAAGCCCGGTAATACAATGGGTGATATCGGCTATGCCATTCAAGAATATGCATATAGTCAAAGATGCAGTGTAGTGGAAGTATTTTGTGGCCACGGCCTTGGGCGCATTTTTCACGATAGTCCAAATGTTCTGCATTATGGCCGAAAAGGTGAAGGCGCCGTCATCAAAGAAGGCATGTTCTTTACAATTGAGCCAATGATTAATCTTGGCACTAAAGAAGTAAAAGTTCTATCTGATGACTGGACTGCCGTAACGCGCGATAAATCGCTTTCGGCGCAGTTTGAACATAGTATGGGGGTGACCGCTGATGGAGTAGAGATTTTCACTCTATCACCAGAGGGTCATACTAAGCCCCCTTATGTCTGATGAGCATAAGAAAGGTCATAGAGAGCGTTTAAAAACACGCTTTAGAAAAGGCGGTGTAAAAGCACTCGCCGATTATGAACTTCTCGAACTTTTATTAATGATGGCCATTCCAAGACGTGATGTAAAACCACTCGCAAAATCACTTATTTCGGAATTTGGTTCTTACGCCGAAGTCATTAGTGCCTCACCGGAAAGACTAATGGAATTTAATGGTGTAGGCGAAAATGTCGTAACGGCATTAAAACTCGCGGAAGCGAGTGCACAAATGCTATCGCAAGGCAAAGTTATGGAAAAACCAGTGCTTAGCAATTGGCAAGCACTTATAAATTATTGTACGTCACAAATAGCCTATAAAAAGAACGAGCAATTCCGTGTGCTTTTTCTTGATCGACAGAATAGATTAATTGCCGATGAAAAAATGCAAGAGGGAACAATTGACCACACGCCCGTATATCCACGTGAGATTATCAAACGTGCATTAGAATTAGGGTCAAGCGCGATTATACTGGTACATAACCACCCTAGCGGTGACCCAACACCAAGCCGCGAAGACATTGATATGACTAAGAAAATAGCAGAAGCCGGAAAGCAATTAGGTGTGATGCTTCATGACCGTCTCATAATTTCCAAAGGCGGCCACAGCAGTTTTAAAACCATGGATTTAATTTAAACCTTTAATCGCGTAAGATAGGGTTTCAAGCAATTGGCCGTGTGATAGGCATGCCCCCCAGTTTGATTGGAATATTCTGTATTGGTGATCTCTTCATCACCATCTTTCCCAATGATAGTAACAATATCTCCTATTTCGATATCATCCGAACCTGTAACATCAATTGAAATATGATTGGCCGTGATAAGAGCAATCATAGGGTATTTCTTACCCTTAATAAGGACATTAGCATTATTTACGCTGCTTAGGGCAAAGCCATCTGAATACCCAAGCGGCAATGTGGCGACCCGCATTGGTTTTTCAATTTTATAAGCTTGGTGATACCCAATTGAATCGCCCGGTTCCATGTCTTTCACATAAATAATTCTCGTCTTAACACCTAGAACAGGCCTAATATCCATATTTGGCATTGGCTCTAAACCAACAAGGGCGCTCCCTGGTCTCACCATATCTAAATGTGAGCCGGGATTATGATCCACTTCGGCGCTTGATGCAGCGTGACGCACTCCTAAATCAATCCCCTTGGCTTTTGCAGTATCATAGATAGAATTTAATCTTTTAATTTGGATGGGATTAAAATCGGCATCTTCAGTCATGGCCGTCAAAACACCTTCAATTTCAATATGTGAAAGCGCGGCGACTTTCTCGACAAAGGCATCAGCAATTTTATAAGGCACCCCTACTCGCCCGAGCCCTGTATCAATTTTAATATGAACTTTCGCAATACGATTTAATTTCACAGCTTCTTCATTTAATATGTCAACCGCATCCGAAAAGACGGATTGGCTAATATTATGTGTAATGGCCGTTCTGGCATCACGTGCAGAAAATGGGCCAAGGTTTAAAACCATACCTTCTATACCATTGTGCCTTAAGTGTTCCGCTTCATCCATTTTTACAACAGCAAAATGGCTAATTCCCTTTAACTCCATTGACTTGGCAATTTCAATGAGACCATGACCATAAGCATTACATTTAATAACAGCCATAATCGGACGCCCATCAATTTTTTTACGTACTTCGGATATATTATGATTTAGATTATCAATATTTAATTCCACCCAAGTATCAAACTGATCTTCAACTGTTTGCGGTAGAGGTCCAGCTATATCACTTTCTTGCGCTTTCGTAATTGTGGCCGCAGTTCCCGTTAAGACAACACCTGCAGAAACTGTGCTTGCCAATTTTATGAAATCACGCCTATTTTGATCTTGTCTCATTTTATTCCCTCATATTCACTTTTTAAAAATTGTATCATAGTTTATAATTGGGTCAACAAGGGGTAATAAAATGACCAGAGACGAATTCAACGATTATTGTAAGTCATTAAAATCAACCTCCAATGTCGTACAATGGGGGGATGCTAGCGTATGGAAAATTGGCGGTAAAGTATTCGCAATACATTCAGGACAAGATGATAACGCGCACACTATGAGTTTTAAATGTAGTGAACTTAATTTTCGGATTTTGACGGAATTGGATGGCATTCAAAGAGCCCCTTATCTAACTCAAGGAAACTGGATACAAATTACATCTGAAAAAGCAATGAACAACCAAGATATCAAAGATTATATCAAAGACTCATATGATATCATTGCCGCAAAATTGACGAAGAAATTAAAAGGTGAATTGGGTATTTAGTGAATGGTCGGAATGACAGGATTTGAACCTGCGACCTCTTCACCCCCAGTGAAGCGCGCTACCATGCTGCGCTACATTCCGACATCAATTCGAACGCAATATAACCATAGAGCATCGCTCCTGCAACAGGCCAATTGATCTTTTGCTATTTTATTTATAAAGTACTCACATATTAAAAATATAGGATTTCAAAATGCTAAAAAAACTAATTGCTATCTTCTTTGCTGGTGCAATCTCAAGCGCACAAGCACAAAATCTCGAAGAGTTTACAGTAGAGAACATTCATTTTCACATGGGCGTCGTGGCTGCCTTTGCCGAGGTGGTAAGTATGGATGTTAAGCAAATCGGACTTAGCGAAATGTTTTCAGAAGAAGAAGCCACCAAATGGGAACCCGTTGTCAATCATATTGCTGAACGTAACGGGGTAAAAGCATATCGTGAAAATGACTTTTTAGTGACCGATCTCTTTTCACCTTCAAGAACCAATGGCCTTACATTATTTTTAATTTATAAGGGCGACACCCTGGAAAAATATAACGCATTGAAAAAACGCAAAGCTGAGCTTATTGCAAATAATCAATATGACGAATCCGGCAGACGAGAAATTGCAACCGGATTTGGAAAACTACTCGATTATTCAGATGATGTTATCAATCGACTTATTGCATCCAATGGTGGCCAACATTAATTTTTATTCGAATTTCATTTATTACAATTTTAATTAATTCTTAAATCAAATTTAAAATAGCTGTTTTATCCTAAATAATTAGAATTTCTTTGATTATGGATATTAAACAGAATGTTTAAACGGTTAGACAATGTTACCAAATCTACTATTGCGGTATTTTCTTCCTTTATCGGAAGAAGTGCTAATCGTTATGGTGATATCCAGAATTTTGAAAAAATTATTTCTGTTAGCGATTTATTTGCAACTGGAAAAGTTCATTTGATAAGCCTTCAGTATTTGAAAGAGCAACTCGGGTTTTCCTGGTACGGGAAACGCGACGAAATTTTAAAAAAACTGTCGATACGCCTCAAGCAAAATACCAATGACGAAGATGTAATATTCTCAAGATCTGAAACAGAACATTTAGTTGTTTTTTCAAATACCCCTCAAAGTGACGCACAGCAATTATGCGGAGATATACTAAAAAAACTATCAACTGAATATTTAGGACAATGCTACGATTGCAACGTTATTATCAGAACAGCAACAGGACGGCGTCACGGTAAATTGCTATTTCAAGATGTTGCTTATTCCAGTATTAAAAATTCCACTCCTGATATCATAGAGCAAGCGCCAAAGCCTAAACTTGAGTCTTTTCCATCACCAATAGATGAAAAAAAAGAAAGACCATATGAGTTAATATACAAGCCAATTTGGGATAAAAAGAACAATATCGTTTCTACTTTTATGATTAGTCTAAGAAGTAATAAAAAGAAAAAAGGAAGTAATATTGACACGTCACCTATTGGATACCGTTCCTTACCAAACCCCTTTTGCCTGGCATCAATGATAGAGCTTGATAAATATATGCTCGATGAAATTATAGAAATGATGCAGGATTTCTTTAAAAATAACTTTAGGGCTATGTTCGCTATCCCCTTACATTATAAAACCCTTTTTAATCTTACACGGCTCCATAATTTCTTATTTCATTGCCAGTCTATCCCCATACCCTTAAGAAAATATATTACTTTTTCTCTTATTGGTTTTCCAGAAGGTTTTCCTGAAGCTCGTATGAATTTAATTACAACAAGCCTACAAAAATTTTGTAGGAACGTAACAATAGTCAGTGAAAAAATTCCGAGTGATATCGGCTATTATAAAGGGTGTGGTGTATCCGGTATTTGTCTTTTTATTCCAGAAAAAATAAAATCTACAAAAGGTTATTCCTCTGAGCTAAACAAACTCGCTAAGAAATGCGCAAAAGAGAATATAAAATTGTCACTTGATGGCGTTGATAAATTCGAAGAATTGGAACCGATCAAAGAAACTGAACTCGATTATATATCGGGTAATATAATTGGTCGATATGAAGATGCTCCATTACATATTACACATATGGGATGGAATGATATTGTTAAGCACTAATGATGGTTAAGTTTTCAAAGACTTCTTTAAATTGTCTCTCGTAACTTGAAGATTATCTCTTATAGACGTCAATGAAACATCGTCACTATTTGCAACTGCAATAACGTCTGGCGCAGCATTGTCATCTTCTGCGGAGGCATTAGTATATGTCTGATGAACAACGGCTTTGACACCATGTTCTCTTAATAATTTTTGCGCGCCCTTAATGGTATAACCATCATCATGAAGTAACCGTCTTATTGCCTCAATTATTTCAACATCTTCAGGGCGGTAATAACGACGACCACCACCACGCTTCATAGGTTTAATTTGGCTAAACTTGCTTTCCCAAAACCTTAATGCATGTTGTGGAATACCGATACCATCAGCGACTTCACTGATAGTTCGAAAAGCATTTGGTGATTTGGCATGTTTTGAGGCTGACATTTAGCTCAATATCTCTCTGCGCTGCATGTGTTGCTACTATAGAAGCAGAAACAATTTCCAATTTCTATGAATTACTCACTCTATCTTTTAAGACTTGTGAAGGTCTAAAGACGAGTACTCTTCTTGGTTCAATTGGAACTTCTTCCCCTGTTTTTGGGTTACGTCCAATACGGCCACCTTTATCGCGAACAATAAAGCTACCAAATGAAGAAATTTTAACATTGTCCCCATTGGTCAAAGTAGAGGCAATTTCATCAAGAACTGTTTCAACCAAATCTGATGATTCATTTCTGGATAGCCCCACTTCCTGATACACTGCTTCAATCAGATCCGCCCTTGTTACTGTTTTTCCACTCATGTTTCCTACCTCTTTTGTTTTCTTTAGCCTACTGCAGCAGAATTATGCGGTCAATATCAAAGGGATGCACAAACTTCCTAAAGGACTAGTTTACGTAACAAAATAGCAAAAAAGGTAAAAAAAGGGGGGTAAAATAAACTTTTACCACCTTAAAAGACAAGCACCCCACGTGAATCCCCCACCCATTGCCTCTAGAATCACAATGTCATCTTGGGTGATTCGGCCATCGCGCACCGCTTCATCAAGCGCTAAAGGAATAGAAGCAGCCGATGTATTCGCATGTTTATCGACCGTGACAACAACCTTATCAGGAGAGATTTTTAACTTGCGAGCAGTGCCATCTAATATGCGTTTATTGGCTTGATGAGGTACAATCCAATTTATATCGTCAGATGTCATATTGGTATCTTCTAAAACTTCACCGACCACTGAGGCTAAATTTACAACTGCGTGACGGAAAACTTCTCTTCCTTGCATTCTTAAATGTCCAACCGTTTGTGTCGAAGAAACTCCACCGTCTACATAAAGCATATCATTATAGCGACCATCAGAGTGAATGCGTGATGCAAGAATTCCTTGATCAGAATTATCGCCTACACCTGCTTTTGCAGAAAGTACGATGGCACCGGCTCCATCACCAAACAAAACACATGTTGTTCGATCTTCCCAATCTAATATTCTTGAAAATATTTCAGCACCGATTACTAACACATGTTTTGCTTGCCCAGCCTTGATGAAATTATCCGCAGTTGTTAACGCATAAACGAAACCGGAACAGACTGCCTGCACATCAAATGCGGCACCTTTCGTTATGCCTAATTTACGTTGAACAGTAGTTGCGGTTGAAGGAAAGGTTTGATCCGCCGTCGATGTTGCGACAACGATAAGGTCTATGTCTGCAGCATTTAAATTTGCGCTTTCCAAAGCTTTGGATGCAGCGGCTACTGCTAAATCTGAGGTAACCTGATCATCCGCGGCAATATGGCGTTGCTTAATGCCCGTTCTCTCGATAATCCATTCATCAGATGTATCAACTTTATTCTCTAAATCTTTGTTCGTTAGGATATTTTCAGGTAAATATGATCCTGTGCCCGATATAATCGAACGAATGGCGGTCATTATGTTTGTTCCTTGATATTCATTTCTATAACCGTTTCGTCAGCCTCATCTTCATCGGTTTCTTCAATTGTATTCTTAAAGTTTGTTAAATCACGTGTAATTTTCCCCGCAAGGTCATTTTCTGCCATGTCAACAGCAACACCAATTGCAGCAGCAAATCCCTTAGCTGACGCGCCACCATGGCTTTTAATAACCAAACCATTCAATCCCATAAATACGGCACCATTATGATTATTTGGATCAAGATGATTTTTTAAAGACTGCAATGAAGAACTGGCAAATAAAGCGCCAATTTTGGACAGAATAGATTCCATCAGACTACGTTTTAATAGGTTAGCAATCATTTTTGCCGTACCTTCAGCCGTTTTAAGCGCAATATTACCCGTAAAACCATCAGTCACCACGACATCAACTTCACCACCACCTAATCCATGGCCTTCTGTGAAACCTTTATAATCCATTGGGATATTAGCTTCGCGAAGCATTCTATCAGCTTCTTTAATGACATCGCTACCTTTTAATTCTTCAACACCCACATTTAGTATAGCTACAGTCGGCTTAACGACACCTAATACTGTGCGCGCAAATGCAGCGCCCATAATTGCGAACTGAACCAAATTATTTTCATCACATTCAACATTCGCGCCGAGGTCAAGCATTACACTTTCCCCTCTACTTGTCGGTATGAGTGATGCAAGAGCTGGTCTATCGATCCCTTCCATAGTACGAAGAATAAATTTCGCCAGGGCCATTTGAGCGCCAGTGTTGCCGGCAAGAACCGCCGCGCAAGCTTTATCATCTTTTACGGCTTGTATGGACTGTCCCATACTCGAATCTCTTCCTCGTCTTAAAGCTTGACTTGGTCGTTCATCCGCTGAAATCACCTTATCTGTATGAAAAACTTCACAACAATTTTTGAGAATTGGGAAGCGCGTTAGCAAAGGGACGATTTTAGTTTCATCACCAAATATTAAAAACTTTAGACTAGGAACACGTTCACGCGCAATACTCGCCCCCTCGATTACGATCTCAGGAGCGTGGTCACCGCCCATTGCATCCAATGAAATTACAAGTTCACGCGTCAAAGCATACCCTTAATTTGAATTTTACTATAATTATCTTAACTCAATCTAATATATATAGCCCAATAAAGATATCATATAAAATATAGCAATATCAGTTATCTTCAAGTGTTATGTTAAAGCTCTTTCAAAACTGCAAAAGGATTTTTCTTTTCTAATTTCTTTGTTGCTTCATCTTCACTAAGAATTTTATAACCTAATTCTTCGCCTTTGATCTCATTTTGTCGAGGATAGCTATTCATAAACAGGGCTAAATATTCAGCAACGTATTCGCCAATATCTACCTCTTTATCTTCGATAATTTCAATATCATCATCATCAATGTTAAAAACAACTTCTTGACTATCATTATTGTTTTTTGATGGCGGCGCGTTTTTTTGAAAAATAATTGAAAATTCTTCGTTTATTGATTCGTGCACTTCATTTAAAGTCACAACACACGATTGAATAACTTCAGCGTCCATTTTGACGCGAAGCAAATAATCGCCTAATTCTTTTTGTTTCCTTCGATTAAGGATACATGTAGCCTTCAGCGACACAACTTCAATTATCGAGAACCTTTCGGCAAGTAAAAGGCATTCATCCGAAGTCGCTTCGATAATTATCTCAGTCGCTTTTTTTTCTACTAGATCGAGATTAAAAGTCCTACTGAATTCATTAGCTGTGTTTTCTTCATTCATAATTTTTAATTGCTCGGTAATTTAAACTCAATATGACCATCTAAGATTTTCTCAATATCTTGCTTTATAATCAATTCATATTGCTGATATATATATGAAACCATTTTTTTCAATATGTCCTCATTTATTGTTTTCTCACGGTATAAATTACGCTTTAATGTATTAGACATTTCATCTTTATTTTCACTAGAAAATAAATTTTGATACGCTATCATTCGTCCATAGAATGCTTCAGCCATCACTTTAATTTTTTTTCCCACACCCAAATCACCCACTCCAATTTCTCTCAAAGTTAAATCCAGGTTATCAAACATTATTTCTTGTAGAATTCTTTTAAATTCTGGCACGTCTTTAAAATTTTTATGATGATCTAATTTTTCCAAAACTATCGCCATATGAACGGACATTAAATCAAAACGTCCATCTAAACTATCCTCCACAGAATAGTTTTCGTAAAAATCGATTACGCGGGAATGTTCGATGATTATACTGAATATATTATGTGCTGCATTATTCAGTTTCTTTTTATTAAATAAAAACCCAAACATTTTTCATTATTTCTTTCGATAAACTGGTTTTAGTTAAGAATTATACCCTTAAATAAAATTCATACACTAAATGATTGACTACTGTTAATCCAAATGTCATTTTGTTGCTAAAATTAAGGCTTTATATTAATATGTAAAGCTTAGACTTTGTAAGATGAATTAACATTTTGCTATTAATTCTGCAATTAAATCTAAGTATAGGACAGTTTTTATAACTGAAAACTTAAAAAAATGAAGATAAATGTCAAAAATAGCATTATTATGATGTCTTTAATTACTCTTCTTGCGGGATGCTCCTCAATTAAAAACTACCGTGGCTATATCCCCGACCCAGAAATGAGTGATGCTATTCGAGTAGATGTTGATACAAAGGTTTCAGTTCAAACCATGCTAGGCAACCCTACTATGCGTCCCACATTCGATGATAATAACTGGTATTATTATACCAAAAGAACGGAGCGATGGGCCTTTTTCAAAGAAAGAGTAACAGAAATGGACATTCTTGCTATCTCGTTTGATAATGAAGACTATGTTTCTGATATTAGAAGATATTCTGTAGAAGATAATCAAATCGTCGATCCAGTTTCCAAAAAAACAGTAACACATGGTAAAGATGAAAACTTTTTCGCCGAATTATTTGGTAACGTTGGGCGCTTCGGTGGTGGTGGATCAAATCCTACGGCAGGGAATTAAATTAAAAATTTCTACTTTCACTAATCACTACCCTGTTAACGATTTCCCGCCCAATTTCTTGGTTTGCTACTTCTTTTATTTTTGCTGATAACCTATCAAAATCCACTATTCTTGGGTTATCTTCACGTCCTATCGGATTAACACTAAAATAACGAAGCAATGCATCTTTGATAATGATAACGTTTTTTACAACCAATAACTTATCATCATTTCCGATAGTTTCTAATGACACATTCATTACTGCATAATTGAGAACTCGACCCTTATAAAATAGTGGTAGGTTTAATTTTTCAATTTTTGCATATTGATAATCAGGAAGCTCAGGTGCTTTCTCTTCAATTACCACTTCAACAGGCTCAGTTTCATCACCAGACTGCATTATAAAGAAGCCAGCGGCACCTCCACCACCAACTATTAACCCCGCTAAAAGACCTACAATTAAAAGTTTTTTACCACCACCAGATGGCTTTTTATTTTCTTCACTTGTCTCTTTTTCTTCTTCTGCCATTTGCTTACCTAATTTTCGAAATGGCGGTAACCTTTATTATCAATTCTTATTTCGGCTTGCCGCTCATCTAATAAAACTATTCTTTGCTCAGCTATAATTTCACCTATTTTTGTAATGCCATGACTTTGACAATTCGGGATATTAAGCAAGCTTTTTTCATTTTCTGGAGGCACTGTGAAAAGTAATTCATAATCATCACCGCCTGTCCACGAAAGATGATTATACTCTGGTTTAGTTTCCAAAAGATTACCGAAAGCAGCAGAAATTGGTATCTTGGGTTGATTTATGTGAGCGCCCACCCCCGAATTTTTGCATATATGAGATAAATCACCAATTAATCCATCGGATATATCAAGCGCAGAAGAGGCAATATTCACTAACGCTTTACCTAATTTTAGTCTTGGGAAAGGTTTATAAAAACGATTTAGAATAAAATCACTCCCTGCAACATCCAGATCATTTTCGATAATTTTAATAGCAGCCGCGGCGTCACCAAGAGTGCCGGACACATAAATACCGTCGCCTACTTTTGCACCCGTTCTAGTTAAATGACTTGCTTTTTTAGTTTCACCAATGGCCGTTATAGATATCGTGATTGGGCCATTAGTCGCGACACTATCCCCGCCCCATAACGACCATTTAAACAATTTTTGATTATTCTCTAATCCTTTACAAAAACTTGATAGCCATGCTTCAATATATAAGTCTTTGTTTGGAAGCGCTAAACTTAATAAATAACCTAAAGGCTCTGCCCCCATTGCAGCAAGGTCTGATAAATTACAACGCAATGCCCTTTCGGCGATTAATTCAGGATCATCGTTTGAAAAGAAATGAACATCCGCTACCAATGCATCTTTCGTGAAAACTAAATCTGTGTCTGACTTGGGTGAAAATACAGCCGCATCATTCTTCAATGAAAAAGCAGGTGCCCCATTTCCTGTTAAAGGAGAGAAATATTTTTCAATCAAGTCAAATTCGGATGTCGTCAGTGTTCAATCACCTTTAACTGCGTTTTTCTTTCGCTATTTTATCTAAAATTCCATTTACGAAAGCTGGGGTTCCATCATCAAAGAATGCTTTAGTGGCATCAATATATTCATTGATTATAACACTCGTTGGCACGTCAACCCTTGCTATCAATTCATATATACCCGCACGAACTGCCGCTCTAGCAACAGATTCTATTCTCTCTATTGTCCAATCATCACCCAGTTTGGATTTAATTAAAGCATCAATTTCTTCTAATCGCTCATTGGTCCCAAGAACAATATCACTAAAAAAAGCCGTATCAGCTTTCTCAAGCGGCGTATCATCGATTATTTCATTAATTCTGTGATCAATAAATTCTTTAACAACAATTTTTGCCGGCGAGTTGTTTGCTTCAATTTGATAAAGTGCCTGAACGGCGGCTAGGCGAGCAGAACTTCGCGCACCGCCTTTTGCCTTTTTAGTGTCAGCCATTTTAAGCAATTCCATATTGTTTTTTAAGTTCGATCATTCGTACAGCCGCTTCAGAAACAGCACCGCCCTTATTGTACTTATCAACAGAGCAACGTGCCCATGCTTGGTCGCGATTTTCTACTGTCAGAATTCCATTGCCGATTGCCAATCGATCGCGAATGGCTAAGTCTTGCAATCCACGTGCGCTTTCACCACAGACATAATCATAATGGCTTGTTTCACCGCGAATAACACAGCCGAGCGCGACAAAGCCGTCATAACCATCATTACCGTCAGCAGCAAACCTAATAGCCGCAGGAATTTCAAGAGCACCAGGCACATCAATACGGTCAGCTTCTGCTCCGACAGCTTCTAATGCTCCAATGGCGCCTTTGGCAAGTTCATCAGCAATATCGTCATAAAAACGTGCTTCTACGATTAATACCTTCATTGCGACTAATCCTTTTTATCCACAACTTTTAATTCAATATTTTTATCAAAACGTTGATGGCCAATAATATTCAAACCATATCCTTCAATTCCGACGACATTTTGCTCACTATCCGAGAGAAGCACGAAATCCTTAACCCCTAAATCAAGTAAAATTTGAGCCCCTATGCCATAGTTCTTAATGTTTGGAGATTTTTTCTGCGCTTTCTGGTCTTTTTTAGCAATTTCATCAGTAATATAAGTCTTACGGTTTTCGCGAAGAAATACCATAACACCGCATTCTTCTTTGCCAAGTTCTACCATCGCCCTTTTAAACTGACCCGTTCTAGGTCCTTTTTGGCCAAGTAAGTCTTCAAAAATATTAAAGGAGTGCATACGGACTAGCACTTTTTTGGCTTTCGTCGGATCACCTTTAACAAGAGTAAAATGCTGAATACCGTCATCTTTTGCCATATAAGCGCGCATTTTAAACTCACCGCCAAATTCTGAATCGACATTTGTCTCATCAATACATTCAACAAGATTATCATTACGGCGGCGATAAGCAATGAGATCAGCAATTGTTGCGAGCTTTAAATTATGTTTTTTTGCAAATTCCACAAGATCCGGTAAACGAGCCATTGTGCCATCATCATTCATGATTTCGCAAATTACCCCAGACGGAATTAGCCCCGCTAAACGCGCAATATCAACTGCAGCTTCAGTATGACCCGCACGAACAAGTACCCCACCGCGACGCGCAATAATTGGAAAGACATGGCCAGGTGTTACAATATCGTCCTTGCTTTTTGTAGGATCAATTGCAACGGCGACAGTATGAGCGCGATCCGCTGCAGAAATACCAGTGGTTACACCTTCAGCAGCTTCTATAGATGTTGTAAAAGCAGTATGATGGCGCGTTCTATTATTCTGTGACATCATTTCCAGCCCGAGTTCTTCTGAGCGCTCAGCAGTCATTGTCAGACAGATAAGTCCACGACCATGTGTTGCCATAAAATTAATAGCATCAGGTGTCGCCATTTGAGATGGGATAATTAAATCACCTTCATTTTCACGGTCTTCATCATCTACAAGGATGAACATTCTTCCATTCTTCGCATCTTCCAATACGTCTTCAATGGGAGATAAAAAATTATTCGGCATTTTACTCTCTAATCAATTTCTTTAAACTTCACGCATTCTAGCGACATAACGTGCTAAAATATCAATCTCAATATTTATTTTGTCGCCAATGCTTGCAGCGCCAAATGTTGTTTTTTCTTGGGTATGCGGAATAATGTTAATTGAAAATTCTGTGTTTTCACTTTTATCTTCAACATTATTTACTGTTAATGACGCACCATTAATGGTCACTGATCCTTTTGAAGCAACATATGCTTTTAGCTTAGTTGGTAATGAAAATGTAAATTTTTTACTATCACCATCCGTCTCAATATTTAAAATTTGTCCAACGGTATCAACATGCCCAGTGACAATATGGCCGCCCAATTCTTCGCCAACTTTTAAGGCACGTTCAAGATTAATTTGACTTCCGGGCAACCAATCTCCGAGAGATGTACAGGATAATGTTTCAGCAGAAACATCAACACTAAAATAATCTGATCCTTTATCAACAACGGTTAAACAAACACCTGAACAGGCAATAGATGCACCAAAATCAATCGTCGAGGTATCATAAGATGTGCGAATAACAATTCGTGTATCACCCATTTGAGTAATTTCGCTCACTTCGCCAATATCAGTTATAATTCCTGTAAACATCTTTAACCTAATGTGTCGTTATATATTCTTGCCAGATATCTTCACCTACTTTGCCTTCATCATAAAGGTTTAGGTTTAGATAACGATTTAATTCAGTTATGGGAATATCGTATAATGCATTTACACCAGTTGCGCCAATAGATTCTGAAGATTTAAGCCATATTATGCGGTCAACTAATCCTGCTTTAATTAAAGAGGCATTTACCATTGCTCCGCCTTCACTTAAAACTCGTGTGATCCCTCGCCTCGCTAAAACTTCCATAATATGCGTTAACGATGTTTGACCTTCGTCATTTTCTTCAACTTTAATAACGGTGATACCTTTTGTCTCAAGTCTTAAAATCTTTTCTTTGTCTTGATTTAAAGTCATAACCCATGTTTCAATATCTTTAGCCGTTTCACAAATTTTACTATTTTCAAGTATTCTTAATTGGCTATCCAAAACAATCCTAATGGGCGACTGCGATGACAATCCGGGTATACGACAGTCTAACATTGGATCATCGATTAATACTGTATTTATCCCAACTAAAATCGCATCATGATTGGCGCGGTATAAATGCCCCCTTAATCGCGCTTCTGGGCCTGTGACCCAGGTTTGCTCACCTTCATTTTTAGCAATCTTACCGTCATTTGAAGATGCTATTTTCACTGTAATCAATGGTCTTTTATCGGTTACTTTTAGCAAAAACCCTTGATTGATTAAATCAGCTTCCTCTTTTAGCAAACCTTCTAATACCGCAATCCCTGAATTTTTAAGAATATCAACTCCTTTTCCACTCACCCTGGAATCAGGATCTCCTGTTGCGACAATAACTTTAGATACACCTGCACTTACCAAGGCTTCTGCGCAAGGTGGTGTATTGCCATGATGTGCGCATGGTTCGAGCGTAACATATACAGTTGCACCATTTACATTTTTTGCTTGCGAAAGAGCATTTATTTCACCATGTGGTCTGCCACCATCACTCGTACAGCCACGTCCAATGATATGATCATTTTTTACGATAACACATCCAACAGATGGGTTAGGTGATGTTTTACCAAGGCCACGCCTTGATAAATCTAATGCCATTTTCATATAGGCATGGTCAGCTTTAGAAAATTGAGAATTAGCTTTCGTCATGATCAGCTATCTCGCTGACGAAATCTTCGAAGTCACTTGCTTCTCGGAATTTTTTATATACGGATGCAAAACGAACATAGGCAACTTTATCTAGGTGTTCTAAACCTTCCATAATTAGTTTCCCTATTGTTTCAGAGGGAATTTCGCTTTCGCCCATACTTTCGAGTTGACGAACAATACCACTTACCATCCGTTCAACCTGATCTTCTTCAACAGGGCGTTTGCGAATTGCCATTTGAACGGATCGTTCAATCTTCTCTCTTTCAAATGGTACTTTTTTTCCAGACGTTTTTAACACGGTTAATTCGCGAAGCTGCACCCGTTCGAATGTCGTAAAACGCGCACCACAGCCGCCACAAGAACGACGGCGCCTAATAGCAGAATTATCCTCTGTAGGACGACTGTCCTTTACTTGAGTATCTTCATTTACACAAAATGGGCACCGCATATTCTTATCCTAACAAAATTAGTAAATTGGGAATTTATTACAAAGTGCGATCACTTTTTCACGCACACTTGCTTCCGCTGCACTATTATCTTCCGGATTTTTTTGAAGCCCGTCAAGGATTTCAAGAATAAAATCGCCAACCTGTTCAAATTCAGTAACCCCAAAACCACGTGTTGTTCCTGCTGGTGTTCCAACACGAATTCCAGATGTTACCATAGGTTTTTCAGGATCAAATGGCACACCGTTTTTGTTACAAGTAATGTTTGAGCGTCCAAGTGAATTATCAGCATCACGCCCCGTTAGTCCTTTAGGACGAAGATCAACTAGTACCACATGAGTATCAGTACCACCCGATACAATATCACAGCCCCCTTCTTTTAGCCTATTGGCTAGTGCACGGGCGTTTTCCTTAACGGACGCAGCATACTGTTTAAATTCAGGTTGTAGTGCCTCATCAAATGCGACGGCTTTTGCAGCAATAACATGCATTAATGGACCACCTTGAAGTCCTGGAAAAACAGCGCTGTTAAATTTCTTACCTAAATCAAGATCATTGGTCAAAATCATACCGCCACGTGGGCCACGCAATGTTTTATGCGTTGTTGTTGTCACAACATGAGCATGCTCAAGTGGGCTTGGATGCGCTCCTGCTGCAACAAGACCCGCAAAATGGGCCATATCCACTAGTAAATAAGCACCAACGCTATCGGCGATTTCACGCATCTTTTTAAAATCAATTTCACGTGGGTATGCTGATCCACCTGCGATAATCATTTTCGGTTGATGTTCTTTTGCAAGAGCTTCGATTTGATCAAAGTCCATTAAATGGTTATCACGACGAACGCCATATTGAATTGCATTAAACCATTTACCGCTTTGTGCTGGTGGCGCACCGTGTGTTAAATGTCCGCCTGCATCAAGTGACATACCAAGGATTGTATCACCTGGCTTCGTCAATGCCAACATAACAGCACCGTTAGCTTGTGCGCCAGAATGTGGTTGAACATTTGCAAATTCACAATTAAAGAGCTTCTTTGCGCGCTCAATAGCAAGGCTTTCAGCAATATCAACATATTCACAACCACCATAATAACGACGCCCGGGATATCCTTCAGCATATTTATTGGTCATAATGCTGCCTTGAGCTTCCATAACGGCACGGCTAACAATATTTTCAGACGCAATCAATTCAATGTGATGCTGTTGGCGCCCCATTTCAAGATCGATGCTTTCCAGTAATTCCGGATCACGTTCACTTAGTGAGGCATTAAAAAACGATTCCATATTCGATGACATATGCTTTAAACCTTTAAAATTAAATATATATTATGACATTTTATCAATACGTCGTTGATGGCGATCGCCCTCAAAATCCGTATCAAGAAATACTTTTAAACAATCTTGCGCAACCGCAATGCCAGTTGTACGCCCACCTAGTACGAGTACATTGGCATTATTATGTTCGCGGCATAGTCGTGCCGTTAAAGCATCATGAACCAGTGCAGCACGAACATGTAAATGTCGGTTCGCTGCAATACTGATACCGATCCCCGATCCACAGATCAAAACACCGCGTTTAGCAACACCTACTTTTAAAGCATCTGCTAATTTATCGGCATAATCTGGATAATCAACAGAGGAACTGTCATTGCATCCAAGATCGGCAACTTCATAGCCCATTTTTTCTAAATCAGATTTGAGAATTTCTTTAAAATCGAACCCGCCATGATCACAGGCAATAGCTATAACTTCGTTTGGCATTTTGCTCACTCACTCTTAATGAAAGCGTTCATGTTTAAGTTATTCGCTTCATAACATATGTGACTTTTTTATGAAACAGAAAAGGTAGTCGAAAACGGATTTCTTTTTAAGCTTTCCGTTGGCTGA
The DNA here is from genome assembly GCF_965661635.1 of Pseudemcibacter sp. NCBI lineage: Bacteria > Pseudomonadati > Pseudomonadota > Alphaproteobacteria > Emcibacterales > Emcibacteraceae > Pseudemcibacter > Pseudemcibacter sp. The sequence continues at coordinate 65,964 of NZ_CBFIEP010000145.1, forward strand.
TAAACATTAATTTCAAATTTGCGAATTTGACCCCAAAAGTCAATTAAAGTAAGCTCATTTAATCATAAATCCTGTAAACGTGAATTTCGAAAATATCATTCTGAATTGAGGCAATGAAAATGACCAACCATAAGAAAAAAATAAATATTAAAATGCACTTTGAATATCACCATGTTTTTGCCACTTTGAAGTCGGCAATTTTGTTATTCTTAATGATGGTAGGGTCATTACACGCTCAAGTGACAAATAATCCATTTAAAGATCCTATTGAAACAGAAAAAGATGTTATCACAATTGGGTTTGAAGAATTCGCAATTCTTCCCGATCTAGAAGAAGAAGCCGCGCTCGCTATGGACCTGGAATTAGAGCCGGGTGGTAAGCGTTATTTTGTTAATGATCTTCATGGAATTTTATACACCGTTAGTCAAAATGGTAATGTAACTGAATATTTGAATTTAAGTGATAATAAATGGAATGTTGATCTTAGATGGACCGTTCTTGAGAGAGGCTTCACTGGTCTTGCTCTTCATCCAGATTTTAACAATGCAGGTTCGGACGGTTACGGGCGCTTTTATACGTTACTTGATAGTTCAAACACAGGACCAAATCCCGATTTTACACCAGAAGGCGGCAATGACGCACATGACACACTACTACTTGAATGGAAAGCAAATGATGCCAGCGCTTCGCAATATGATGGCGGTTCACCACGTGAACTAATTCGAATGGAACAGCCCTTTGGCAATCATAATGGTGGACAAATTGCATTTAATCCCCTTGCTGAAGCGGGCTCTGCTGAATTTGGAACGCTATATATTAGTATTGGTGATGGAGGTAGCGGCGGAGATCCGATGAATATGTCGCAGAACTTAACGTCACTTTTTGGAAAAATTCTGCGCATTAATCCACTTGGTTCAAATAGCAACAATGGCCAATATGGTATCCCAGAAGATAATCCGTTCGTTTTGGCAAATGATGGGACCATCCTTCCAGAAATATATGTATATGGGACCCGCTCACCAAATCGTATCGCATGGGATACAAATAATGGCCAAATGTATGTAGCCGATATTGGACAAAATATTGTTGAAGAAGTCAGCCCAGTAAGAGCGGGCGCAAACTTAGGATGGAAAGAATGGGAAGGAAGTTTCCGTTATGTAAGCAGAAGTGGGGTTAATGTAAGCGATCCGCGAAATGATGAAAATATGATATTCCCGATAATTGAATATGATCAGAAAGATGCTCTTTTTCAGTCTTCTGTCGCGTCTAGTGGACTTGCTGTATACCGTGACACCGATATCCCGCAGCTTAAAAATTTAATTGTTTTTGCTGAGCTCGCTAGTGGTGAGTTATTTTATGTTTCCGCCGATCAAGTACCAGAAGGTGGACAAGATGCCATTCGCCGCATTTTATTAAAGGATAATGGCGCAAACAAAACTGCACTGGACATTATTCAAGCAAAAAATGAAAGTCAGGGTAAAGATCCAGCTTACCGCGCAGATGTAAGGCTTGCACATACTAAGGATGGTAAATTATTTATGCTAAATAAACGCGATGGCGTCATTCGACTTTTAACAGAATAATTGAGGGACAATAAATGACATTATCTAGACGCAAAGTTTTAAAATCGGCGCGTACAATATCCTTGGCAGGTGCAGCTTATCCTTTAATGAATAACTTTGCGTTTGCTGCCCCATCACTCCCTGATAAGTCATCCTTTGGTAAAATGGATACTATTTATCTGAATAGTGCTTCGCAGCATCCTATCAGTTTAGCTTCATCAAGATCAGCCGAACTCTAACTTTCAAAAAGACGGCTTGATCCAAGTGCTCCTGGTGGACGACACGATAGCAGCGAACCGCTTATCAATTTTGCAAAAATAATCAATGCTGATGTCAGTGAAGTTGCCTATGTCGAAAACACCACTTCGGCTGAGCAGATGATTGTCCGTGGACTAGGATTGCCTAGTTCAGGAGTACATATTATCACTGATGATTTTCATTTCCCAGGATCGGAAGCCCTTTATAAAGGGTTAGAGCGAAGAGGTGTAAGTATTACGCGAATTAAGCCTCGCGACGGTAAAATTATTCCCGAGGACATTAAAAAAGCGATGCGCCCAGATACTAAATTGATTGCTATTTCCCTGGTATCTATGTTGAGCGGTTTTGAACATGATATCAAAGCCGTATGTGATATAGCGCATGAGCATGGAGCGCTCGTATATGCTGATATAATTCAAGCCGCAGGCTCATTACCGATTGACGTAAAGAAAAGTGGTCTCGATTTTGCGGCATGTTCAACATACAAATGGCTAATGGGTGATTTTGGTATAGGGTTTGTTTACACCAGTAAAAATGCACAATCTATACTTAAAAGACCCGGGTATGGTAGCATGGGTTTCTCAGGTGCCGGCGAAACCAATGAACAAAATGATGATGGTTTTCCAAAAAACGCAGCCGGCCTATTTACTCTTGGTACACGTTCATATAGTGGAATTTCTATATTAAAGGAATCACTGCCTTATATCCTTGATATTGGCGTTGGTAATATTCATGCTCATTCTAGAATAATGACAGATATGCTAAAAGAAGAACTACCGAAAATCGGATATAAACTAAGAACACCATTAGACAGCAATGGTCCACTGGTTGTCGCCTGGAAAGATAATGCAAGAGAAACGCTTACACCTGCACTGAATTCTGAAAATATTCAAATTTCAACTTATTCAGATCGCATTCGGATTTCACCATCAGTATTTAATGACACGAATGATATAGAAAAATTATTGACGGTCTTAAAAAAAGCGGCCTAATTCTTTTGGCATGCTTTTACTTTTGGGGCGCGGTAGTAAATATAACCTAATATTACTGCTGCATAACCAATTAATAATGACCAACCCAAATCACCAATAAAATCCCAGGATGAATAAATACCATACCCATAAATCACAACGGCAATGATCGGGAATAATTTCGTCGCCCATACGGGAAGCCTAAATGGGGCATTTTTATAGGCTTCTGGATTGCGATTGCTTAAATTATAAAGTGCCACCACAGGAAACAGTCCAAATATTGCCCCCACCGCATTACCAAGAATTGAAACATATTCGAGGCTCAACCCAGTTAAAATTGGCGTAATGCCAACGACAAAAAATAAAGTTAGATATATGTATGGAGTTCCATATTTATTTTTAATAGCAAGACTGCTAGGAAGCCAACCATCTTCGGTTGCCATATAAAGTCCGCGTGTACACCATGCAAATATGGCATTAAGTGACGTGACCAATGAAATCATTACACCACCTCCAATAAAGGCTACATAAACAGCTGGTGAAAACACTACCTTAGCCGTTGCACCTAAATTTGCGCCTTGTATTTCTTCAAGTGGTAAAACACCCGATGCCACAATTGCCAGACCGATATAAAGAATAATCACAACAAGCAATGAAATTCCCATAACAAGTGGAATTAATTTTCCTGGGTTTTCCATTTCACCACCGAATTCAGACACAAATTCAGAACCAATTAAACTTAAACGCAGCAAGAATGCCGCTGCAAAGAAACCACCAAATCCATTTGGCATAATTTGTTTAGGATCCGTATATGGCGCGTAATCATCGATATGGCCAAAGCCCGAAATGATATAAATTATTAATGAGATCACAAGAACAAGAACCATAATGCTTTGAAAGCGCGCTGCTGTTTTTATTCCCATTAGATTAGCTAAATAACAAAGCACCATTATAGCTGCAGCAACAAGCGTAAGATTAATATCTGGAAAAAGTTCAGCAGCATATTCCGAAAAACCTATCGCGAAACTTGCTAGAATCACCTGCCCTGCAATTAATAAAGATAAATAGAAAAAGGATGTTCTTGGCCCAAGAAGGTCACGTACATATGTATAATTACCACCCGTGTTTGGTATGGCAGACCCAAGTGCCGCAATTGAAATGGTTGGAATTGCAACAATCAGTAAAGCAAGCACAAACGCCCACGGTGCGCCGTAGCCTGTCATTCCAATACTAATTCCAGTAAGAATAACAACACCAGTACCAATGATTTGACCGAGTGAAATTCCCATCAAATCCCAAAACCCAAGTAATTTTTTTGACCCCTCATTCATGTACACTCTCCCTTTTCTAAATAGTCTAGCGGAAAAACAATTTATGTATAATTCTTTTATTTTTTGATCACATTTTTAATTGCGCACCATATCTCATTAATAGGTTACTTCATCGCAAACAGTTTTCTATAAACAGTGAACTAGGCTTAATTAGAATTTATAATAAATATGATGATATTGGGCCTTAGTATGAAACTTATTTTTAGCAATGTTATAGTTTTTTTATGTTCAATTGCATATGGATATGCACAATCTGAAGTAAAGATATCGAGATCAACACTCAGTATTCCTTCAAGTACTTATGATATAAAAATAAAAATTGACGAAATGCAAAGAGATTGGCGAATTTCACCAAATGTTTCGCCCGACACTTTAATGGTTGAATGCAAAAATGACCAATTTACAAATGTCGTATTCATAACAGATAAGAAAAAACAGTTATTTCAGGTATCCGGCCAAGATTTAATTCAGTTTAACATCTTAATGGATGACGGCTTATCTGCGCTAACCGCTATAAAATGTATAAAACCCAGAACTCGTTATAAAGGTGATTATTCGCCAGAACGTCAAAATGCGGGTAATTATCAAAAAGACTTAGTTCCTTTGTTAGATACATATTTCAGCGATGATCGAGCTGGTGCTTCACTAACTATATGGAAAAAAGGTCAATTAAATTTTTAATATTCAAAGGGTTTAGCCAACATTGAAGCGAGTGTTGTGAGGAATTTTCAACAGCTTTTTGATATTGCCTCAATCAGTAAAGAATTCACAGCTATGTCTATACTTCAACTGGTAGAGGCTGGTAAAATTAAATTAGAAGACACGCTTGAAATTTATATTAAAGGCTTACCAAATGGTAAGAACATTACAATTCATCATTTATTGACCCATACACATGGGCTTCCAGATGTTATGCAATCAGAAGAATTTGATGGCATATCTCCCCAAAATAAAGAAAAGACATTAAATTGGTTGCGAAATATGAAATCTCAATTCGAACCAGGTGAAAAATATGAATATGGTAATACCGCCTATTTCGTATTATCAGTAATAGTAGAGCGCGTTAGTGAGCAAAACTTAAAAAGCTATATTCGAAATAATTTATTTATGCCCGCAAAAATGAAAGATAGCCATTTTCTAACCGATAGTAATATTAATGTAGAACGCGTTACAGGTTACAATGAAAATAATGATATTTCTACAATAAGAAAATTTGATTTTCATGATTCACAGGCTTCTGGTACTGGTGATATTGTAAGTACTGCAAATGATCTCATCAAATGGCATCGCGCACTTTCAAACGGTACCATTTTATCAAAAAAAATGTTTGAAATGGCATTAGCCCCTAAATATTTAAATGACGGCACTAAAATTGATAGGGGTTACGGTTTCGCACATGGAATTTTTCAAAACCAAAATGCAATTCATAACACGGGGGATTTATATACGCATACGCGCTATTTTTATATTCCTGATCAAGATTTATCTATCGTTCTCAATATGAATGGAAGTATCGAAAATGATGGCGGTTTAGCAAGTATCGTATTTATGCAAATCATTGGTAAAGTTTTAAATCAACAGACATTGCAAATGTTTGATGAGGTAGTAGATTTAAATAAATTGTGAAATAATCAGCTTTGTTCTTTATTAATCACATACTGCATTTTACGAACAGCAGCGTTGCTGAGCTGTGATCTTGGGGCATTTGCGGGACCAATCGTTGAAACTTCGCGTCCCGTACGCGGGTCAATACATGTCACTTTGACAGAGTTACCCATGGCAATGAATTCAATGATAAAACCGTTATCTTTATTCATTACCTTTCCTATTTAAATTGAATTAAGCCGCACTTGAATATTTATGGATATCCAATTTTTGCCAAACTTCTTGTAATGAATTCACAAGATGCTCCATCATTTCATCGTCATGAAGTGGGTTTGGCGCAAACCGCAGACGCTCCGTACCACGAGGAACCGTAGGATAATTAATGGGTTGTACGTAAATACCGTATTCTTCAAGAAGCATATCAGATGCTTGCTTACAAATTACGGGATCACCAACCAAAAGCGGCACAATATGACTTAAAGACGGCATAACCGGTAATTTTTTATCCCGCATCATATGCTTTAATGTTGCCGCGCGTTCCTGATGACGGTCACGCTCCACTTGGGAATTTTTAAGATGGCGAACACTGGCTAATGCACCAGCCGTAATTGCTGGTGATAAAGAGGTCGTGAAAATAAAGCCTGGGGCGAAACTTCTCACACTGTCGACGATATCTTTGCTTGCGGTAATATAACCGCCCATCATACCATATGCCTTACCAAGCGTACCCTCGATGACATCAATACGGTCCATAAGGCCACGTTCTTCTGCGACACCGCCACCGTGTGGCCCATACATACCAACTGCATGTACTTCATCCATATATGTCATGCAGTTATATTTATCTGCTAGATCACAGAATTTTTTAATAGGTGCAAAATCTCCGTCCATTGAATAAACAGATTCGAAAAGTATTATTTTAGCTGCCTTCGGATCATCGGCCCTAAGTAATTCTTCTAAATGCTTCGCATCATTATGCATGAAAATTCTTTTTTCACATTTACCGTTTAATACACCGTTGATCATTGACGAATGATTTAATTCATCTGAATAAATAATGCAGTTAGGTAACATTTTTGCAATTGTAGAAATGGATGTTTCATTTGAAATATAGCCTGAAGTAAAAAGAAGCGCGGCTTCCTTTTTGTGAAGGCTGGCTAACTCTTCTTCAAGCATGACATGATAATGATGAGTACCGCTGATATTTCTTGTGCCGCCTGAGCCTGCACCAACTTTATCAATTGCATCTTTCATAGCTGCAATTACGTCAGGATGTTGGCCCATTCCTAAATAGTCATTACTACACCAGACAACAATATCTTTTTCACCATTTTCAGAATGCCATGTCGCGCTAGGGAATTCACCCTTCTTACGCTCAATGTCCATAAAAACACGATAACGTCCCTCATCTTTGATGGCCGTTATAGCATCCGAAAAAATACGGTCATAATCCATTACAAAATTCCACACGATTCAATTTGCCATTGTCCTACCTTAAATTAACGAACAAAGGAAGCGAATTCTGCTTTATCAGAAAGGTTTTGACTCTATATTATTTGAAAAGTGATCACAAAAGAAAAAATTTAATGTGTGAAATATTTCTTATTCTGCAAACCGGAGCATATCTGTCCAAAAACTTTCAAGTGAACGTAGACGATCACGAAGTTCATTAACCCCCTGATCTGTGAATAGTTTCTGATCTTTAACCATATCTAAGTTTTCGTCGAATAGTTCGCCAACAAGGTTACAAACAGATTTTCCACTATCACTTAGCCAGATTCGCAGTGCACGTCGATCATGCTCCGAACGCTCTTGTCGAATGTATCCGGCTTCTACTAGCTTCTTGAGATTATAAGAAACGTTTGAACCTAGATAATAACCTCTATTTCTAAGGTCACCGGCTGTTATTTCATGATCCCCGATATTATAAAGCAACAAAGCCTGCACAGAATTAATATCACTTAAGCCTTTAGAATCAAGACGATGCTTAACGATATCCAACATTCTTCTGTGAAGTTTTTCAATTAATCGAAGACATTCAAGAAAGTTATGGCGTGTTCTTGATTCTTGTGTTTCATGGCCGCCAATTAAATTACTGCTATGATGTGTTAATGACATTCTTGCATTCCTGTCTATAAAAATATTTTGCTTTATTATGCTAGGTTATATAACAACATACCTAACAAGCTGTTAAAAATTTGTTTACAATCGATTAAATTGAATAAAAAAACTGAAAAAAGTTTCAGGAGCTTATCATGATCGCAGGATCTTACCCCAATAGCCGTCCTAGACGCCTAAGACAAAACGAGTGGACTAGGGACATGGTCCGCGAAAACTCTTTGACCGTTAAGGATCTTATTTGGCCACTATTTGTACAAGAAGGAAATAATGCATCGGTTGATATACCTTCAATGCCAAATGTAAAGCGATGGACAATAGATCTTATTGTGGAACAAGCCGCAAAGGCATATGAACTCGGTATTCCGGCAATTGCAATTTTTCCACAAACACCAGCTGAACTAAAATCCGATGAAGGATATGAAGGTGTTAATCCAGAAAATTTAATTTGCAGGACTGTGCGCGCTATAAAGTCGCAAGTTCCTGAAATTGGTGTCATTTGCGATGTTGCACTTGATCCATATACAAATCATGGACAAGATGGATTAATTAAAGACGGTTATGTAGATAATGATTTAACGTTAGAAGCCCTGGTTAATCAAGCGCATGTACAGGTTAGTGCAGGATGCGACATACTTGCACCTTCTGATATGATGGATGGTCGTGTGGCGGCTATTCGTGAAATGCTTGAAGAAAAAGGCATGCCTAATATTCACATTATGTCTTATGCCGCTAAATATGCATCTGCATTTTTCGGACCTTTTCGTGATGCTGTCGGTTCATCTAATAGTTTAAAAGGCGGAAAAGAAACCTATCAAATGGATCCGGCTAATACAGATGAAGCCATGCGTGAAGTTATTATGGATATTGATGAGGGTGCGGATAGCATTATCGTCAAGCCTGGAATGCCTTACCTTGATATTATTGAACGAGTAACCAAAGAATTAAATTTCCCAACTTTTGCATATCAAGTAAGTGGCGAATATTCTATGATTCAAGCTGCGGCTGCAAATGGTTGGCTTGATCTTGAAAAAAGCATGATGGAGAGCCTAATGGCATTTAAAAGAGCTGGCGCATCCGGTATTTGGACATATTTTGCACCTGAAGTCGCAAAAAAACTAAATGGATAAAAAAATGCCCGTCCTAAGGACGGGCAAAATGCAGTTTTACTCATACTTATTACTCAAAAAAATTACGCGAATACATCGTTGGGTATCTCTTGCAGAACCTCATCTAATTCATAAAACGTTGGTTGGAAGTCATGTGGCACAGCTTTTCTTGCTATTTCAGAAGCGATTTGCGGTGCACTACCATGTAAATGGGCGATTATAAAATCTTTCATTACCCCATAAATATGACCTTCTTCATCAACTATTTGCTGTAATCGTCCTGCAATAGGCGCAGCAACGGTGTATGAAATCAAAATACCTAAGAAAGTTCCAACCAGTGCACCCGCGATCAAAGCGCCAAGGATTTCAACAGGCTGATCGATTGATGACATAGTATTAATAACGCCGAGCAGCGCAGCAACAATTCCAAGTGCCGGGAAAGCATCTCCGACGACAGAAAGCGCATGTGCGCCTTCACTTTCTTCATGGTGATGTTTTTCTAAATCTTTTAGCATAACATCTTCCATTTGGTGAGGGTCATCAAAGTTCATAGTGGTCATACGGAAATAGTCACATATAAAGTCAGTAATATGATGATCATCTTTAACTCTTCCTACATGATTAAAAATTTTACTCTCATGAGGGTTCTCAATATGTGCTTCAAGGGCAATTACACCTTTTGTTTTTATTAACTTAGAGATCATAAATAAAAGACAAAGGACATCTTTATAATCATCTTTCTTCCAAGCAGGCCCCTTAACAACTTTCCCAAGCCCAGAACCAGCTTTTTTCATTATTGCGCCACCATTACCCGTAATAAATGAGCCAATAGCAGCACCACCAATCACCATCGCTTCGGTTGGCAAGGCACCAATAATAACCCCCATATTTCCACCGTGGCTGATAAATCCGCCAAAAACCATTCCCATGGTTACGACAATTCCAAGTATAACTAGCATGTATCTAGACCCTTATATCTTTTAAATTAACCATACTTATAGTTAAATTTTCTTAAGCAAGTTTTAATGCGGAGAAAAAAATAAAATTTTATCTATAAATATTTTTTGGACTTTTAGGGCACAACCCAATATATGAAGCATTTATTTTAGCAAAAATCATAGCGGCAGACCGATTATGAACGATCAAATAAACCAATTATCCGTCGAAGACATTAAAAGTGCATTAGATGCATTTGGTGGCTCAATTAAACATACACCAACGACATATGCCATTACGCTCTCTAAAATTACGGGCGCAGAAATATATATAAAGAATGAAAATGCGCAGTTCACCTCTTCCTTTAAAGAAAGAGGAGCACTTAATAAACTTATGAACCTTACAGATGAGCAGAAAAAACGCGGCGTCATCGCAGCGAGCGCAGGCAATCATGCACAAGGAGTGGCTTTTCATGGTAGTCGTTTGGGTATCCCCACAACTATTGCCATGCCGTTAGGCACACCATTTGTAAAAGTCAGTAACACAGAAGAATTAGGTGCAAAAGTTGTGCAAGTCGGTGAACGCTTTGATGAAACGGCCGAAGAAGCAATGAAAATGGCTGAAGAACAAAATCTAACAGTCGTTCATCCTTTTGATGATTATCATGTAATGGCTGGACAGGGTACAATTGGCCTAGAATTATTAGAAGATGTATCAGACGTTGATGTTGTTTTAGTGCCTGTTGGTGGTGGCGGACTTATTGCAGGGATAGCAACGGCAATTAAATCCATTAATTCCAAAATTAAAGTCATAGGTGTACAGTCTGAGAGGTTCCCTTCTCTATACCGCGCTATGAATGATGAAGAATATGTTCCACAAGGTTCAACTTTGGCAGAAGGTATTGCCGTAAAGAACATTGGAGAAAAGACCCTCGAGGTCTGCAAAAAATATGTAGACGATGTTTTACTCGTAAGTGAAGAGGAAATTGAAAAAGCACTCGGATTGCTGTTAACGATCGAAAAAACAGTTTGTGAAGGTGCCGGAGCATGTCCACTGGCCGCCGTCATACGTTATCCAGAAGTTTTCAAAGGTAAAAAAGTGGCTCTTATCGTCAGCGGCGGTAATATCGATACTCGTCTACTCGCTTCGATATTAATGAGAAGTTTGGTGAGGGACGGTAGAATAACCAGATTAAAAATTGAACTTCCTGATATCCCAGGCGCGCTTTCGATTATATCATCTATTATCGGTAATAAAGGTGGAAATATTATTGATGTGTCACATCACCGCCTATTTACAGAATTACCTGCCAAGGAAACATATTCTAATATCACTTTGGAAACTCGCGATTCGCAACATTTCGAAGATATACTTGAAGAATTACGCTCTGAAGGCTTTGTTGTGACCGTAAATCCTAATATTGATATGTAAAATTAATAAATTTATGCTTTGATAATAATTAATTAACCATCAGACGTCATTATAGCCAATTATAAATAATATTATTAATTTTATAGGCTTTAAATGTCTGAAGAAAATCTACAACGCCCGATAATTATTAAGCGAATTAAAAAAGTTTCCGGTGGCGGCCATGGCGGCGCTTGGAAAGTGGCTTATGCTGATTTTGTGACGGCGATGATGGCCTTCTTTCTTCTAATATGGTTAATTAACTCCACCTCTAAAGAACAAAAAGAAGGGTTATCAGATTATTTTACGCCAACAGTTGCCAGTACAAATTCAACATCCGGTGCGGGCGACATTCTAGAAGGTATGTCTATCAATACGGATGGAACTTCAGCAAGTGCCGTGACCGCAGCTATTCCTAATAATGTGGTTGTCAAAGAGGAGGAAGTAGAAGTAACACCTGAAGATTCATTCGAAACAGCACTAGCCAATCGAGACCAAAAAGCATTTG
>NZ_CBFIEP010000146.1:0-6443 GCF_965661635.1 Pseudemcibacter sp.
GAAACAATTTCATTAGAACAAATGCCTTTATTTCCTTAAATTATGAATGCTATTTGGAAAGATATTAAGCAATTGCTTTTTATAAATTATCTCGTTAAATTATTATTGATGAAGTAATTAGTCATGTATTAACATGGGGGATATAATGAAAAAACTTTTTTTATATAATTGTAATCTTTGTAATTCTATTTACAGCTAATTCTCAAAATAATTCAACTGAAGAGAACTTTAGTCATTTTAAAATTGAAAACATTAATGTGCGCTTTAGTGCCGGATATCAATATAGATTAAATGAAGTACTTGCAAATAAACAGTCAGAACTTGATGCTGAACAAGCGAAACTTGATGAAGCTAAATCACGAAGAAAATCTGTAAGCAGAGCGATGCAGAAAATGATTGTTAAAATTAGAGAGTTAACAAAAGAAAGAGATTTTATTTTAAGTGAGATGGCTGATGTTCCTTCCGAAGTTAAACAGGCTACTGAGAAGGCGTTGAGTAAAAAAACTCAAGGAAATCAAGAGGTAACTCTCAATATTCAAATTGCAAGCTTTATTGCTGCTAAAAAAAGACAAGAAATGCGGCCATCTATTCATAACACAATGGCAGGTACTATTAATGTAATTGATAATAAAACAGATAAAATATTCTATTAGCGATATTGATCTTTCTAATTATTCTGCTAATACAGCAGCCTTCATCCAGGGTGCCGCGATAGGGCCGCTGGCATAGTAGGATTTATGTTTCACGGATTACTATCTTCTCATGGCGGACGAACCGATTTAATTGAGGATTTCACAACAAGGACAGTCGAAGCAATATATCCTTCTGATTAAATACTCTTTTTAAATTATTTGTCGAACTCAAACTCAACTGTATAAGTTACATCAGTTGCTATATTTTCTTGATTTAATGGAGGGGCATATTTAATGTATTTTAAATCTTCTGAAAATGTCATTGCCGGTTTAATAAATAATGAATTAGATCGGTCAGAAACAGTTATGTTTATTGGATTGCCCAAATAATCTAAATCAAAATTAAGTGTAACAAACCCCGTTCGACCTTTGCTTAGAGCAGCTCTTGGAAATTTTGGTGTAAGTTTAGCTACCCAAAATATGTCTGATACTTCTGGAACTATTTCTGTAGTATTTTCAATGGTGATAGAGGTCTCATCTATATTTACTAACTCTTCATTTAGCATTGAAACTTTTTCTTCGTATTCTTCTATACCAAAATGATCGCGCATATCAGGACCATTTTGTAAATAATTTTCTTGCAATTCTTGAGCCGTTTTAAAGGAGACTAATACATTCTTTACATCTCCTAATTTTAAATAATTATCTGCCATCATGTAATATAATTGATGACGTCTAGCTCCAGTATAACTTCGCCACCAATTTGTATATTTTATTGATTTTAAATAATCACCATTATTATGTGTAATAATTGCAAGCGTAATAACTGACGCAAGTTTGTATGTAGTTGGTTGTCTCTTTATCTCTAAAAATTTTTCTATTGCTTCAATTGCTTTGTTTTTATCGGAAAATATATAATTAAATCTTTCCAATGCAGCGTAGAAAGGGACTGTTACTTTTTCATCAAAGCCATATGTTCTTAAATCCAAATAAGCTGAAGATGGTACAGAGATATGAGGTTTACCTTGAATATTTATTTCATCTAAAAAATCATGTGCCTTTCTAATCGCGGCTTCATTTCCATATGATCTATAATAATAATCTTGTGATATTTTTGGGTCAAAAATTTGAGCGAAACTTAAATTAGGTATTGTTGAACATAATACTAAAAAAATTATGAAAGTACTTTTTATCATGGATGACCCCAATTATTAATATTACCAGCCGTTGCAGCGTTGCCAAGTTTCTATGATTTCTTGTTCGCCGTCAACCACATTGTAATGATCATAGGCGGCGGCGGTCATGCAAGAGTGGTTAGGTAGTATTCTTAAGTGTGTACCAATCGGAAAAGCGTCAAAGTAAAAGTCTGAGCCATCCTTTGTGGTGATTAAACCATGTTCTTGGTTGGCGCCTGTGACGATTAAATTATCAAGTATATTTCCGTCTAGATCACAAACAATACCATAACCGCAATCGAAATCAGTACCGCGTGTGCTTTGATCCTTGGAAAGAGCCATACCACCGGCATCCGTAATTATACGATTTTGATTAGTTTTATGGCTGATAACAGTGCAAAGCACACTAAGTGCAATATCATTATTGCTGCAACTACCGCGGCCCGCTTGAAAGGCATCTTGAAAGACATAAACACCCGCACGAAGTTCAGTGACGCCTGTAAGGTCCGCTGCATATGTGGCCGTTGGTGTTGATCCGCAGCTTACAACGTCACATTTAATGCCTGCGCCGCGAATATTTTCAGCGGCCCGAACGATTGAAGTGTGTTCATTTTCAGCGGCTTTAATTAAGTCCGCTTCGGTTTCACAATCATAACTTTCCCCAGCGTGGGTTAAAACACCGACAAGTTCAGCACCTTTTCCAGCATCAAGAATTTTTGCAATTTCGATGACCTCTGGTGCATTAGGGGATAAACCAGCGCGGTGCATGTCCACATCGATTTCAATCATGACTTTAATAATGCGGTGAAATTTCTCACCGTATTCAATGATGGCTTTTGCAACATCAACGTTATCAATGATGATTTTTAGATCAACTTCACGATCAAGCAGGTCTTTCACACGGTCTAGTTTTGAAGGGACCATGCTAACGGCATATATAATATCCTTAAAACCTGCATCGGCGAAATATTCCGCTTCGCGTAATGTGGAAACGGTAATCGGGCCAACTGCACCACCGTTGCTTAGTAATGCGATGGGGACGGATTTATTGGTTTTAACATGGGGACGCAGCATTACGCCGAGCTTTTCTGCCCTATCGGACATTTGGCGTAAGTTATTTAAAAGTTTCTTTTTATCGACGATTAAACAAGGTGTGTATAGATCATTTATATTCATTCATTTTTTCCCTAATATAATCGCCGATGGCCAGGCTACTGGTTAATCCCGGACTTTCCATACCAAATAAATTTATCAATCCTTCTATACCATGGGTGTTTTCAAATTGTATATTAAAATCAAGGCCTTTTTCGGATAATTTCGGACGAATTCCCGCATAATCGGGATTTAGTTTTTTTGGGTCAACACTTGGAAAATAACGCTTTACCGCGTTAAAGAATTTATCCTTTAAAATAAGCGGCACATCATAGTCTTCTTTATCAACAATATTAATATCAGGGCCGAATTTTACACCACCACCCGTATCAATACAGAGATGCAACCCTAAACTACCTTTATTGGGAAGGGGGTATACGAGATGCTTAAAGCTAGCTTTGCCGGAATATGAAAAATAATGACCCTTTGCCATGATGCGATCAGGGATTAAATGTGATGGCAGAGCGTCAATTTTTCGTGCTAACTCCTGAGCACCGAGCCCCGCCGCATTGATAAGCATATTGCAGGTGAGGGCATAGCCATCCTTCATAGTGACTTTAAAGCCGGAATTATGTTTTTCAATTGCGTCAATTTCAATGTTATAGGCGATTATGCCGCCATTTTCTTCTATATCGCCAATCATATTGACCATTAATATATGGCTATCGATTATGCCGCTAGAGGGAGAAAGTAATCCTTCTAAGCCCGCGATGTCGGGCTCTAATTTATGAATTTCCTGCTGACTAAGGTTTGTTAAGTCATCAACACCATTGTTCGCCGCTTTTTCTTTGATGGTTTTAAGCTTTTCGATTTCATCAGTTTCACTGGCGACCAGTATTTTACCGCAACGTTTATGGGGAATATGTCGAATGCTCGCATATTGATAGAGCATTTCTTTACCCCGAACACAGAGTTTGGTTTTTAACCAATCGGGGGCAAAATAAAGCCCAGCGTGGATGACTTCGCTGTTTCTTGAGCTTGTCCCCATGCCGAAATGTTTTTCTTTTTCAAGAATTACGACATCACGGCCCATTTCCGCAAGATGTTTACCTACCGATAGACCAATAACGCCCGCGCCAATAATAATAATGTCCTGATGGTCGGTCATGGCAAAAACATTTTCCCTTTGCATGATATAATTGTCATGTTATAAGATATCATCTTTCAGTGTGATTTATAGTTTTTTATTCTAAATTTATAATAAATGTTAAAACATAAATCGTCTAAACACTATAGGGAAAAACGGGCAATTTTTAAAGGCCTTTCGAATAACATAAAGGAAAAAAGTATGAAAAAATTTGGTGCACAAAACCGCAGAAATTTCATGAAAGCTGCTGGTGTTACAGCGCTTATGTCTGCCGCAGGTTCTGGTAGTGCTATGGGCATGGGAATGGGACAATCTCGTGGTTCAGGCAAAGGATATAATTTCGATGATATCTATAGCCGTATCGGCGTAAATTCAGTAAAATGGGATAGCGCGATTAGACGTTATGGTCGTGATAATATCACTGTACCAATGGGGATTGCTGATCTTGATTTCAAACAACCTCCTTTTGTTGTTAGTGCTCTTAAAAAGCGCGCTGAATATGAAAACTACGGTTATGAAACGCTTCCGGATAGCTATTATCAAGCGATTATTGACTGGAATAAAGAACGTTATGGTCAAGAGGTTAAAAAAGAATGGATCAGAAATTCATCAGCGCTTAAGCCTGGTATGATTTCTTCTATGCGTGGTCTTAATCCAGTTAAAGGTAAAGTCATTATCTTCACACCAACATATTCTGGTTTCAATGGCGCGATTACAAAAGCGGGCATGACACAAGTTATGAGCCCGATGAAGAAAGTAAATGGCCGTTGGAAAATGGACATGGAGGCATTTAAAGAGCGTCTTGATTATGAAACAAAATGTGTGATTCTTTGTAACCCGAATAACCCGTCTGGCGAATGCTGGACAGCGGATGAACTTCGTGAACTTGGTGATGTATGTATGGAACACGGTGTTACTGTTCTTGCAGATGAAATCCATTGTGATTTCGTAAATAAAGGACAAAAATTTGTTCCTTATGCTTCAATCGGTGAAAAATATGCAAATTCAAGTATTACTTACCGTTCACCATCAAAAACTTTCGGTCAAGCGAACTTGAAAGTTGCCTATTTCTTTACACAAAACCAAGATCTTATGAATGCGACAATGATTGGTGGCGGACATGATGCTGGTTGTAACTCATTTGGTCTTATTGCCTGTGAAACAGCATTCCGTGAAGGTGCGCAGTGGGTTGATGATGTTCAAGAATATATCGACGGTAACTTTGATTACCTTGTTGAATATGTAAATAAATCAGGCAACATGCCAGGTGTAGAATATTCTAAACCAGAAGGAACATATCTAGCATGGCTCGATTGTAACGGCATCATTGATAAGGTGATTACAGACGAATACCGTAAATCATATCATGACAAAATGAGAGATGCCGGTCGTCGTCATAGTGGCCTTACAAAAGAAATGGCCTTTGGTGAGTGGCTTGTTGAAAATTCAGGCGTTCAGCTTAACGCAGGTAGCGGATACGGTATCGGTGCAGAAGGCTTTATGCGCATGAACATTGGTGTTCCACGTTCAAGCCTTGAAAAAGCACTCGGTCATATGAATGATGCTTTAAAGAAAGCTATGTAAGCTAATTAAAAGAATATTGGGGAAGGGCTGCTCTACCACTTGGAAGGGCGGCCCTTTTTTATTATAAGTGCTTACCTTCTATGGCGTTTTGGATGGATGGTTGAAGGTACGTTTGCCTCGATAAGTTGAATGATTTTCTCGGCAATATTTTTACCCGACGCTTTTTCGATCCCTTCTATTCCTGGTGAGCTGTTCACTTCGAGAACTTTTGATCCTGTGTCCGTACGAATGATATCAACTCCTGCGACGATCAATCCCAAGACACGTGCAGCTTTAATAGCAATATTTCTCTCTTCTTTGGTAAGTCTGACTTTTTTTGCGGTACCGCCAGCATGTAAATTTGACCTAAAGTCGTCATCACCTGCTGTACGCATCATGGCGCCGACAACACGTTTTCCAACAACAAAACATCGAATGTCAGATCCTGCTGCTTCCTTTACAAATTCCTGTGCAATAAAATGTGCATCAAGCCCTTGAAAGGCGCTTATCACCGCTTCGCCTGCTTTCTTTGTTTCCGCTAGTACCACACCGCGCCCTTGTGTGCTTTGTAGCAGTTTTAATACTGTTGGCGATCCTCCAACCAAATCAAGCAAGCTATTTGTATCCTTTGGCGAATTGGCAAAAGCTGTGGTTGGCATAGGAATTCGGTGGCGTGCTAAAATTTGATGTGCGGCAAGTTTATCACGTGACGCGCCAATCGATGATGCACTATTTAAACAAAATGTTCCCATTGCTTCGAATTGGCGAACGATAGCCATTCCATAAAATGTAAGAGAGGCACCAATGCGCGGAATTACGGCATCATAAGGAGGT
>NZ_CBFIEP010000147.1:0-48484 GCF_965661635.1 Pseudemcibacter sp.
ATATTCGAGAGACGTGATTTTTTCTCCTAAGGTATATAAATCCCAGTGTTTATCGACATTTGAATATATATCTCGCCATACATCTTCCACAACCGATGACGGTACATATGGTTTTGAAAAATCACGATCTAATTTATCCTGAGGAATGTTCTGCCCCTTATTGGCTAAAAATTTTAACGTGACGTCGTATAGCGACGGGGCGGCTAAAACATCATTCAAATGCTTATAGACCTGTTCATCTTCCTTATAAACAACGATAAGATCCTTATTTTTATTACCTAATAGAAATTCAAGTTCACGGTATTGATAAGATTGAAATCCCGACCCCTTACGCAGATATTCTCTAAATGTCAAAAAATCATGCGGTGTTAACGTGGCAAGTATTTCCCAAGAGTGAATCATGTGACGTAAGATTACCGCAATGCGATCAAGCGATTTATATGCCTTTGGCAAATAGTCCGATTGCAGAAAACCCGTCACCAAACGCGCTTCATGTATACACTGTTTTATCCATAGTTCCATTGACTGGTGGATAATGATGAACATAAGTTCTTCCGGCTCGTCAGAAACAGGAATTTGGCACGAGAGCAAAGCTTTTGTCTGAATATGCTTACTGTAAGTAAGTGCTTTATCCCACTGTATCTTCTCTCCGTTAATGTCCGCTTCGAAGGTTTCAACACCATCTTCTAGATAATTTTTTACCTTAATGCTCACGATGTCCCTCACTGATTAGTTGTTTTTTTAAACATTACATAAATGCTCTTGTTATGCAATGACCTGCTATTTGTGTTTAAATGAAATCAGA
This sequence comes from Pseudemcibacter sp., assembly GCF_965661635.1. Taxonomy (NCBI): domain Bacteria; kingdom Pseudomonadati; phylum Pseudomonadota; class Alphaproteobacteria; order Emcibacterales; family Emcibacteraceae; genus Pseudemcibacter; species Pseudemcibacter sp. The sequence goes on from NZ_CBFIEP010000147.1 coordinate 806, forward strand.
TTTACAAGTCTCCCATAATACCCTAATAGTAATTATGTCCAAACTTAAAACTCGCAGGAGAGAGACGTGATTAGTAAAATTAAATATACAAAAAACGTAGAGTTTTTTTTAATAATCATGATCAGCTTTGTTACTGCCTCGTGTTCTGCTAAAAATCAAACAGAACAGATACAAAACACAAAAGCAGCCCAACCAAACATTTTATTAATCGTTGCCGACGACTTGGGCTTTTCCGACCTCGGTGAGTTTGGCGGGGAAATCAACACACCAACGCTCGATGGTCTTGCCAATCAAGGCGTTAAGTTTTCTAACTTTTATGCGGCACCAATTTGTTCATTCACACGTTCGATGCTTCTATCTGGAGTAGACAACCATTTGTCTGGCCTTGGTGGGTTCGATTCAGAAGGAGTAGGCCTCGGAACAGTTCAGGTGGGCTACGAGGGCTATCTAAACTTCAGGGTTGCCTCTATCGGTGAACTGCTGCAGGACGCTGGTTACAGCACTATAATGACCGGCAAGTGGCATTTAGGATTAGAAGAAGATCAGGTCCCCCATAGCCGCGGGTTTGAGCAGACTTATGTTATGCCGCGCGGTTCTTCAAGCCATTACTCGGAGCTAGCGGCTTCTAGCAAAATCCCAACAACAATCTATCTTGAAAATGGTAAAGAAGCAGTTCTACCAAATGATTTTTATTCAACCAAAACCTATACGGATAAGATGATTGAATACTTAAAGAATGTCGAAGATGATAAACCGTTTTTTGCATTTGCTTCATACACTGCACCTCATTGGCCACTGCAAGCGCCAGACGAATTCATCGAAAAGTACGAAGGAATATATGATAGCGGTTACGATGAAATTATGAACGTGCGTCTTAATAAAATGCAAAAGTTGGGACTTATATCTGAAATTCCTAAAGACTTTCCGCGATCACCCATAGTGGCAAATTGGCATGATCTCGACGAAAGTCAAAAAGCAAAGGAAGCCAAAAATATGGCCGTTTACGCGGCAATGGTCGAAGCGATGGATTTTCATATTAATCGAATTATTGAACACTTAAGAGCTTCCGGAAAGCTTGATAATACTTTGATCATATTCATGTCTGATAATGGTGCCGATGGTAATGATCCTTACCATATTGAAGACAACGTAAATTGGGTGCCTGAAACCTTTACTACAGATACAGATAGTCTTGGGAAACCTGGCAGCTTTACGGCTTATGGCCCCGGTTGGGCAAGCGTTAGTTCTGCTCCCTATAAGTTATACAAGGCCTTTTCCAGTGAAGGCGGCATTAAAGTTCCTGCTTTTGTTGTTTGGCCCACGGAAATAGCCGAAAAATCATCATTTGAAAGTAGTTTCATGACGGTTCTTGATGTCGTACCAACGCTGCTGGATGTTGCAGGGGTAACATACCCAACTAGTACGTATAAAGGCCGAGAGCTGTTTCCTCTGCAGGGACGCTCATTACTGCCATATCTTACAGGGAAAGAAGACAACCTAGACGATCAATATACTATGGGATGGGAGCTATTTGGCCGCAAAGCCATTCGCAAAGGCGATTGGAAAATAATTGATAATAACAAACCATACGGCAAGAGTAGGTGGGAGCTTTATAATTTAAAAAGCGACCCTTTTGAACGAGAAGATTTATCAGAATTTGATCCCGCAAAGCTTTCTGAAATGATAGAAGTCTGGGACCAATATGCTGAGCGGAATGGTGTTATCCAATCTGGTTATGCCGATGTGCCTTATAGTAATAAAAATGAGCATTATAAACGCTAAGGTAAGGGCAATATTAATTAAGGAATGAAACTATGACTATATCTCGAGAACAGATGTTGAAATTTGATGAGACCGATCCTGTTAAAAGATATAGGTTAAAGTTTAAATTACCTGAAAAAACGATTTATATGGATGGTAATTCACTTGGTGCGTTACCTATAGCAGCAATAAAGAGAATACAAAATGCGGTCGAAGATGAGTGGGGCCGCGGTTTAATTACCTCATGGCTCGGTGCGGACTGGGTTACGCTGCCACAGAGAATTGGTGATAAAATAGCCAGTTTTATTGGAGCCGAAAAGGATGAAGTGACGGTCTGTGATTCCACTTCAGTTAATTTGTTTAAAGCTCTATGTGCAGCACTACATATTAACGATGACCGGAAAATCATGCTTTCTGAAAAAGGAAATTTTCCAACCGATCTATATATTATGAATGGCATTGAAAACTTCGCAGGACAAAATATTACGTCTAAGATTGTCGAGCCGGAGCAGATACTTGATGCGATTAACGAAGATGTCGCGGTGTTATTGCTTACTCAGGTTCATTATAAAACTGGTGTGATCAGAGATATGGCTGAAATAAACCGAAGAGCACATGAAGTTGGTGTTCTGGTTGTATGGGACTTAAGCCATTCAGCGGGTGCAATTCCATTGGATTTGAATGCTAGTGAAGCAGATTTTGCAGTCGGGTGCGGATACAAGTTTTTTAATGGTGGACCGGGGGCACCTGCTTTTATCTATGTTGCAAAGAGGCACCAGAACGATCAAAGTCCTGTACTTTCTGGATGGTTTGGCCATCAAGACCCTTTCCTATTTACCGACGACTATGCGCCGGCAAATGATGTTCGTAAGTTTTTATGCGGTACTCCACCTGTTTTGGCGTTAACAGTGCTCGAAATTGGGGTAGACATCTTTTGTGAAGTCGATCAGCATCTATTGAGAAAAAAGGCACAACGGCTAGGGGCTTTATTTATAACTCTAATGCAAGAAAAATGCGGGGATTATGGTTTTGAAATTATTAGTCCAGTTGAAGATGAATTAAGGGGTGGTCACGTATCACTTTCCCATGAGAATAGTTACGAAATAATGCAAGCTCTAAAAGCAATGGGTCTTATTGGGGATTTTCGAGCGCCAGATGTAATGCGTTTCGGCATAACACCCCTCTATTTGAGATATGAAGATATTTACGATGCAGTGGGTATCATTTCAACCGTTATGAAAACCAAAGCTTGGGATAACGAAGAATTTAAACATAGAGCAGATGTGACTTAATAAACCTTATGGAAACAATAGTTGGGCACTATACAACATAAAAAAGGCCACTTTGAACGTTAAGACATGGATAACTTTAATCACAATATCGATGAATTTGTCAAATTAAACCAGCCAGGTATTTCGGAGCAACCGGAATATTTGTTTGAAAATGATGCATTGAAATTTCCTAGAAATTTGAATTGTGCGGCAGAATTAATTGACAAGAATATCTGCGAAGGCCGCGGTGATAAAACTGCGATTCTCACGCCTGACGTGCGATGGAGTTATTTGAAACTCTTCCAAATAAGCAATCGGATCGCACATGTTATTAAAGATGAAATGGGGCTGTTAAAAGGTAACCGCGTTTTGCTTCGTTCTGCTAATACCCCAATGGCTGTAGCTTGCTGGATTGCTATAATTAAAGCCGGAGGTGTTGTTATATCAACTATGCCGCTGTTGCGCGCGCCGGAATTAGACACTATCATTAATAAAGCTGAAATACAGTTTGCCTTGTGCGACGAACGCTTAAAAGAAGAAATTGAAATCACCGATACAGTTTTTCTAAAACAGGTTTGTTTTTTTAATGCTATGGGCGAAAATTCTGCTAACTCAGAATTAGAAGCCTTAATTCAGGGTAAACCTACAGAATTTTCAAATGTCGAGACAAAGCAAGATGACCCAGCTTTAATTGCATTTACAAGTGGCACAACTGGTGAACCGAAAGGAACTATACATTTTCATAGAGATGTGATGGCGATGTGTATATGCGCGGCAGACGCTCTTCTAAAACCGACCGAAGATGATATATTTATCGGTAGCCCTCCAATGGCCTTTACGTTTGGTCTTGGTATGCTAATCACATTTCCATTCCATGTTGGCGCAACGACCATTTTACTAGAAAAAACTAATCCAAGCAATCTGATCGCTGCAATCGACAAATTTAAAGCAACGATCTGTGCGACCGCGCCTACAGCTTATAAATTTATGCTCAAAAATTATCATGACTATGATTTATCAAGTTTAAAAAAAGCAGTCTCTTCTGGCGAACATTTACCAGTTGCTGTTTTCGAAGAGTGGTACACAAAAACCGGAAAGAAAATCATCAATGCTCTTGGTTCAACCGAAATGACGCACATGTTTATTTCAGCAATAGAGAATGACATACGACCCGGCACAATTGGCAAAGCGATTAATGGATACGAAGTACGTATTCTTGGCCCTGATAATGTGCCAGTTGAACCAGAAAGAATAGGTCGTCTTGCGGTAAAAGGCCCGACCGGGTGTAAGTACCTGGCAGATAAACACCAACAAAAATATGTGGTTAATGGGTGGAACATAACTGGCGATATGTGTTCAATGGACAACGATGGTTACGTTAGCTTTGAAAGTCGAAGTGATGATATGATCATTAGCGCGGGTTACAATATTGCCGGACCAGAAGTCGAAGATGCTCTTTATACTAATGATAAAGTGTCTGAATGTGCGGTGATCGGCGTTCCAAATGAAGAGAGAGGCTCCATCGTTAAAGCCTACATTATACTTAATGATGGAAACACTCCCTCAGATGAAACTGCACTTGAATTGCAGAACTATATAAAAAAAGTTATTGCGCCCTACAAATATCCAAGAGAAATAAAATTTGTTGAAACTTTACCTAGAACAGCTACAGGGAAAGTAAAAAGAAACAAATTGAGAGAATTGAACCAACAAAATTGGAATTGATCAATGTGGAAACCACCAGAACGAATTAAACATTATCCTGATCCCGGGAAATGGCCAAGCGCTGACCAAGCTGGTGGAGCATTATTGTTCCAACCCGTAAAAATTGGTAAGGACGTATTGAAAGAAAGAAGTTGGGTTCCCGCCATGGTACCTTGGCGGTCTAATGATGATGGAATAGTCACAGACGAAGTTATTGAGTGGTATAGGAGGTTTGCAGAGGGTAAACCTGGCGCAATAGTAGTTGAAGCAACTGGTATTAGAGATATACCATCAGGTCCATTGTTACGGATAGGACATGATCGTTATGTTGATGGGCTTAAAAAACTTGTTGATGCGGTCCTTATAGCAAGTGATGGGCAAACAAAATTATTTATTCAAATTATCGACTTTCTGGCCATGAATAGAAGACCAGATCCGAAAAAATATTTTGGACGGCACTTAAAAATCACTGATGAGCATAGAACGGCTCTGAAAGCTGAAAACTGGTCAGAAGAAGCAATTCGAGATCATCTTATGACATTGGCTGATGAGCAGCTTGAAACAATATTAAATGTCCGCGAGCTTGAATCATTGCGCCTAGGTCATCGTGACCGAGTTACAGATATCGACCTTCAGCGTATAAAAGAACTTCCTGATACACTGCCGGAATTATTTTCTGATGCCGCTGAGAGGGCAAAAATTGCTGGTTTTGATGGTGTTGAATTGCACTACGCGCATGCTTACACAATGGCATCTTTTCTATCGGCTCACAATACTCGTACAGACGGTTATGGGGGCAGCAAGGAAAATAGAGTTCGCCTCCCATTGGAGGTATTTAATGCTGTGCGTAAGCGAGTAGGTGCTGATTATACATTAGGGTGCCGTTTCTTATCTGAAGATTGTATTGATAATGGGAACACTCTTGAGGACACCTGTTACTTTGGCAAACAATTTGCAAAAGCTGGTATGGATTTTATATCTCTCTCAAGGGGAGGAAAATTTGAAGACGCACTACAGCCAAAAGTTGGTAGTGCAGTCTATCCTTACACTGGACCTAGCGGTTACGAATGTATGCCCCAATTTATGTCTGACGAAAAAGGTCCTTATGGTCGTAATGTGGAGCCAGCATATCAAATTAGAAAAGTAGTTCGCGATGCAGGCTATGATATTCCTATAGTTGTTGCAGGAGGTATCCATAGTTTTGAACAAGCGGAAGAAATTTTGCAGTCTGAGAAAGCTGATATAATTGGTATGGCGCGCCAAACGTTGGCTGATCCTGACTGGTTTAGAAAAGTAAGAAAAGGTAGGGGGGATGAGGTGCGCGTTTGTAAGTACACCAATTACTGCGAAGGCCTAGACCAAAAACACAAAGTTGTTACATGTCAGCTCTGGGATCGAGTAGACTTGGGTTCAGATGACATACCAAAAACTCTGGATGGCAAAAGACGTTTAACAGCTCCTAAATGGGAATAGAACAATATGGCTATATATTTTCCCTAAAACTGGATTCAAAATCAGGTTATCAGATATATTTATGCAACGACATTACTAAAGCGAGTGTCCGCTTTGGGTCGAAAGCGGACATTCAGATTTTAACGAAGGTAGGGTATAAATGACCCCATCAGACCAAGTTGGACTAACTAAGGTTATTGCATACAAGGATGTTGATATTTCGGTGTGTTGCCAAAAAATGAAGTTAACTACGATTGATCGTATAATAACTAGATGGTGGACCATATATGGACCATATAATAAAAAAGGACTAAGCCAATATTAGCTAAGTCCTTGTTTTATTTGGTAGCGGGAGAGGGACTTGAACCCCCGACACGCGGATTATGATTCCGCTGCTCTAACCAGCTGAGCTACCCCGCCGCTCCAAATAAATATTGCCCGACTCTAAGGTGTCATCGGACAGCGCATCTTATAGTGAATTGTTATTTGGCTGTAAATAGATATTTTTCATATTCACAATTATAGAGAAAAGGATGTTTCTGCTTTTGTGATCCAGCCGCCGCCAAGTAATCTATCCTCATGGTAAAAAACAGCGGCCTGACCGCTAGAAACACCATATTCCGGTCGTTTCAGAAGAAAATAGGCTTCATCCTGTTTTTGACCTTTATAAAGCTTCGCTTCCTCTGCTGGCCTTGTGGAGCGGACTTTTACCATTATATCAATTCCATCTTCGGGAATATCAGTATTTCCGAGCCAGTTTAATTCTTTGATTTCGACTTTTGAAATTTCTAAAGCTTCTTTTGGTCCGACGATGACTTGCTTTTTCACGGGGTCAAGCTTAATGACATAAAGCGGATCACCACCACCAATTCCGATACCACGACGCTGACCTATTGTGTAATAAATAATTCCTTTATGTTCACCAAGAACACAACCATCAAGGTGAACAATTTCACCGGGTTCACCCGCACCAGGCCTTAAACGTTCGATAACACTTGCATATCCTCCATCAGGTACAAAGCAAATATCCTGGCTATCCGGCTTATTGGCAATCGTTAGTCCATATTTCTCGGCTAGTTTTCTCACATCTTCTTTCACCATGCCACCAAGAGGGAAACGTAAAAAGTTAAGCTGCTCTTGAGTTGTTGCAAAAAGGAAATAGCTTTGATCTTTAAGCGGGTCTACGGCTCGGCGCATTTCAGCATCATTGATGTCCCCTTCTCTTCTGACATAATGACCAGTTGCTAAGACATCAGCATCCAAATCTTTTGCCGTTAAAAGAAGATCTTTAAATTTCACTTCCTGATTACAGCGCACACAGGGGATTGGCGTTTCACCTCGAATATAACTATCGGCGAAATCTTCCATGACGCTATCCTTAAAGCGACTTTCATAATCCAGAACATAATGTGGAATTCCAATGGCCTCTGAAACGCGGCGCGCATCATGTATATCTTGACCTGCACAGCAAGCGCCTTTTTTTTGAATGGCAACGCCGTGGTCATAAAGCTGCAAGGTTATACCAATTACATCGTAACCTTGATCTTTAAGCATTGCAGCAACGACAGAACTATCAACACCGCCGGACATAGCAACAACCACGCGCGTGTCTTCTGGGGCTTTATCTATACCGAGACTATTTAACTGTTTCTTTTCCATTCCCGTCACATAGTATGCTTTTAGGGAAACTTCAAGTCTTTACGTACTTGGTTATATGAAGTTCAGTAAAGAAAGTCTTGATAACTCACTTGTTAATTTATAGGAAACCTCAAGCGCGGTCTGGTCGTTATTCACTCTTGTGATGGCTTCGGCCATATTAACATCCTCAATATCAGAAATGAAATTTAGCATAAACGTTTCTTGCTCTTGATGTTCTTCTAATAATTCGTCTGCGCGGCCATAACGCATACCATTGCTGGATAATACAATTCGCAAATCTTCGATGACATTCTCAAAAACGCTCAATTGACTTTCAAGAAACGTATTCTGAGCCGGCGTTAATTCACCTGATATCGGGGTAAGATTATCAAAATCAGCCAAGACCTTAATTGCCATAAATAAATCTTCCGCAACTTCATCTGCTAAAAGGCTATATTCCATATCCGTATTTTGTCCGATTTTCGCAATTGCTTTGCGTCCATCATTTTGAAACATGTTTCCGCCAGCTGTTGCTGCGACTAAGTCCCCTAGATTATCGCCGACAATTGGCGGTACGTCTGTTCGACCGCCACTAAATATATGTACCCCACCGATGTCTGTGTTAAGTGATGCAATCATAGAGCTAAATGCTTCTTCAACAGTATCCATGCCAATTACCTCTTTTACTAGATTCTGGGTATACCAGCCTCTAATCTCTACGAAATTGGTTAAAATGAAGTAAAGCTTTGCTATTTTTTCTCAAATAATAAGATTTTTTAAGCAGCAAAAATGCTGTTAGGTAGAAAATTTTAAGGTAAAACTATTTTCATTATGCTCGATATGTTCAATTTTACTACCGAGCTCACGTGCAACACTGGATGCTAAATAGGCAGGTGCTATTTTTGGATCCCCATCTAAAGTCTCTGTATTGCCGCATATCATTTCGCGTGCTTTATCTTGGAAAATCACGCGGTCGGCTCGCACTGATACTTCAGTAATGATGCTTTCACCCGTTTTGGTAATATTAACGGCCATGTCACCGCCGCGAATTAAACTTTCACTGGCGACAAGTATCATATTTAATAGCACTTTTAATGTGCTTTTATCCATTTCACCGATTTCAGAATTCCAATCAAGGTTAATTGGTGTCCCTTCAAACAACGAAGTAGCTGCATTTTTGGCATCTCGAATTGGAACGTGAGCGCCAATACCCCCAGCAGCACCAAATGCTAATCTATAAAACTTAAGTCTATTAGATGTTTGTCCAGCACTAAGCTCAAGAAGTTTCATTACTTCTGCACGCATCATCTCGTCTTCTTCGTCACTTAAAATTTCAATACCATTAGAGATCGCCCCTACAGGGCTAATTAAATCATGGCAAAGACGTGAGCATAAAAGGGCGGCAAAATCTAATTCTTTCATAAAAAAACTTTCTATCTTGTAGTATGATGCGAATGGTTCATATAATACTCAGCAGAATAAAAACGACAACATAAATTAATTAGAAAAAATCAAATGATCGAAAATAAATATCAAAAATTTGCTGAAGTTCTTCGTCCTACCGCTGTTAAAGCCGGAAGAAAAATTCTTGAAGTCCGTGAAGGAAATTTAGGCATATCTATAAAAGGTGATCAGTCACCAGTTACAATCGCAGATCAACAGGCTGAAAAAATAATTTTATCCTCTCTCAAAAACATTGCCCCTGAAATTCCTATCATTGCAGAAGAAAGTGTTAGTGCTGGTATTGTACCTGAAACAAAAGAAATCTTTTGGTTGGTTGATCCATTAGATGGAACAAAAGAGTTTATATCTGGTGGTTCTGATTTCACAGTTAATATTGCGCTTATTGAAAACGGCATTCCTACTTTTGCTGTTATTTATGTTCCGGCAACATGTAAATTATATACGGCATTAAATAGAGATACTGCTATTTTGCAAAATGTTACGCATGACGTAATCTCACCCGATGAAATCCCTATAAGAACGCGCCCCATACCCCAAGAAGGAATGACAGCAGTAGCCAGTAAATCCCATCTGGATGATCAAACTAAAGCATTTTTAATAGATAATAATATTGAGAATACTGTTTCCGTAGGCAGCTCGCTCAAATTTTGTATTGTCGCCACTGGCGATGCTGATATTTACCCTCGTTTTGGCCCGACAATGGAATGGGATATTGCCGCTGGGCATGCGATTTTAAATGCTGCTGGAGGAAGCGTCACTAATCCCGATGGAACTCCATTTAGATATCAGAAAAAAGGTTATTTAAATGGGGCATTTATTGCGAAAAGCCATCCTTCATAAAAGAAAACTTAAATTCTTTATAAATGCACTCAAACCAAATAACATTATAATGACCGCTGATATTTTGTTGATTTTTTCTAGCCCTTTATCAGTTATCCCTTTACCAATTTTTGCTGACACATTCGAAATGATAGCCCACCACAAACATGATCCTATAAATATCCCTAATGAAATGAAACTTGCGTTAAAATAGTTATTACCCATTTCACCTAAGCCCATACTTACGAATATAGCCACAAAGCCCAAAACCGTTAAAGGGTTCGACATGGTTAAAAGAAATGTGCCAATAGCAGCTTTTATTCTATCTTTATAAGTATCTCTAATATCATCAATATGAGGGTGGCTGAACCAAAGTTTTAAAGCGATCACAATCAATGCAATCCCGCCAATCACCTGGAACCAGACATTAAATTCCTCGATAAAGGTGGTTAATCCAGCCAACCCAAATGCGGCCAAGGCCCCAAATAGTCCGTCTGCAAAAGCGGCTCCTGTTCCAACGACAAAACCATTCTTAGGTCCCTTGGTTAGGGCGCGTCTTATGCATATAATATTCACTGGGCCAATATGGGCTGCCATAACTAGGCCGATCAACATTCCCCAAAGCAGATAAACAGGCGACATTTATTTATTCTCTTTCTTCATAGCTTCAATTTATCGTGCATAACTTAACAAAACATGTTACATGGCGATCATGACAGATGTAAACGAACAAAATGACGAAGCTGAAAAAAAGGAAGACCCTGTTCAGCTCTATATCCTAGAGGCGATTGCTGATGGTTCAGTAGTAAGTCCAAATGATATCGCCATCAAAATTTCAAAGGATCGCGCCAAAGACAGTGACCCTGAGGATGTTTGGCGAAAATATATGCTCGCAGTCAAGCAACAAGCAAAGTATCTCGCCCGAGAAGGTCGAATAAGTATTTTAAGACGCGGAAAAGTAATAGACCCGAATAAAATGAAGGGTTTGGTGAAATTTTCACTGCCCGTTGAAAGTGCTGATGATTAATTAGATTTTATCGTCGCAATTATATTGCCTGCGTAATCAACTAAAATTACTCTTTCAATAGTTTGATTTCGGCCAATATTAATCAAGATTCCCTTATCACTGTTGCTGCTAGAAATAATTTCTTCGCCATTTGAAAGTTTTAAGTTTATTTCAAATGGTTTTGAATTTGTCGGTTTTACAATTTGTGATGTTTGATATTTTTCAACCAACGCGGCTTCGGCCGATTTTTGATCATTATATTTCATTATGGAAGCAACAATGATAACAACGACCATAACGACAATTAAAACACCCAAAGTAATCACAATTCCCTTGAGTAATTTATAATTTTTTGGCATTGGTTCTTCTGACATGACGATAATTACACCTAAATATTATGAAGCAGCAGCTGACGAAGAGGATAAAGGCTTACGCCTAGATAAGTTCCTCAGCAATAAGCTTCCGGACATTAGTCGTTCCCGTCTTAAAAGCCTGATCGTCGAAGGTCAAGTCTTTCTGAAAGATTCTGAAAAGAAATATGAAGACCCTTCAGCAAAAATAAAAGGGCATGAGATATTTGGCTTAAATATTCCTGATCTTGTAGAGCCTATCCCTGAAGGCGAAGATATCCCACTGGATATCTATTATGAAGACGATCATTTAATAGTCCTATATAAGCCTGCTGGTATGGTCGTCCACCCTGCCCCAGGAAACTATAGCGGTACTCTTGTCAATGCACTCATCTACCATTGTGGCGAAAGTTTATCAGGCATCAATGGAGTTAGAAGGCCCGGTATTGTTCACAGGATAGATAAAGATACAAGCGGCCTTATGGTTGCTGCGAAGTCCGACAAAGCACACAAAGGTTTGGCAAAACAATTCGCAAAACACAGCATGGAAAGAGCTTATTATGCTATTTGCTGGGGGGTTCCAAACCCAACAGCCGACGAAATTTATGCTCCGCTTAAAAGAGACCCTAAAAATAGATTGAAGATATCTGTCCAACCAAGCGGAAAAGAAGCGCTCACACATTACAAAGTTATAAAAAGATTAGAACCTCCCAGAAAAATAACATCCCGGCAAAATGTTAAGCAAGGCTTGCCACCAAGTCTCTCACTAGTTGAGTGCCGCCTTGAAACGGGTCGAACACATCAAGTGCGGGTTCATATGTCACATTTGGGATATCCTCTTGTTGGTGATCCTCTTTATAGCCGTCGCAATAATCCTTCCAAAAATTTATCGGAAGGCGCAAAAGAGGCACTTTCCAATTTTACACGTCAAGCACTTCACGCTTATTTGATCGGATTCATTCATCCGATTACCAAGGAGCACTTGACATTTGAAACAGAATTACCAAATGATATGAAACACCTTATTCAAGCATTAGTCGCTGTCTAAATACTGCCATAATGTTTTTATAAGATAAAATGGATAAAAAGGACTGAGGGTAAAAACTTAAGATGGCGCAAAATAATCTACCAGTGATATCACCGGACGGTAGTTTAACGAGCTACCTACATGAAATTCGTAAATTCCCAATGCTTAAGCCGGATGAGGAGTTTATGCTCGCAAAAGCATGGACGGAGCATGGCGATACGGATGCTGCCCATAAATTGGTTACTTCTCACCTTCGTCTTGTGGCTAAAATTGCGATGGGTTATCGCGGATATGGTTTGCCGGTAGGTGATCTTATTTCCGAAGGTAATGTCGGCATGATGCAAGCAGTTAAACGTTTTGACCCTGATAAAGGTTTCCGTTTGGCCACTTATGCAATGTGGTGGATTAAGGCCTCAATTCATGAATATATCCTTCGATCTTGGTCGCTCGTTAAAATTGGAACGACGGCAGCACAAAAGAAATTGTTTTTTAATTTACGTCGCATCAAGGGCCAACTTGAAGCCGTTGATGAAGGTGATCTTCATCCGGACCAAGTTACTGAAATTGCCAATAGACTTGATGTTAAAGAAGACGAAGTTGTTCAAATGAACCGCCGTATGTCTGGTGGTGATCATTCATTGAACGCGCCAATGCGTGCCGACATCGAAGGTGAATGGCAAGATTGGCTTGTAGACGAAAATACACCAGATCAAGAAACAGCATATGCAGATGAAGAAGAGTTAAATTACCGACGCGGACTTATGGCTAATGCCATGAGTGCTTTAAATGAGCGTGAGCAACATATCATTTCAGAACGTCGCCTAAGTGATAGCCCTAAAACTCTTGAAGAATTAAGCATCGAATATAGCATTAGCCGCGAACGCGTGCGTCAAATCGAAGCACGCGCCTTTGAAAAACTGCAGATCGCAATGCAGGCTGCTGCCGCCGAAGATGACATGCTCACAATCGAGCAGTAATAAGTATCCGGAAAGTAAATTATTGGGGGAATACTATTATAGAAAAATCAAAACTATTACTCATTTTTTGGCTTATTTCGTTTGCTTTAATCTTAATCTTCCTATTTAATTTTCCTATAGCATTATACTTCATTGATTGGGAATTCCATGTGATCTTCCAAAGTGGTGCTTGGATTATTTCCTTATTCATTTTGATAAAGTTATCTACATTTTGGAAAATTAGATATCTCAGATATCTACATCATATTGTAAGTTTTTTATGGGCTATACTGGTATTAACAGCATTAAGCGGCACAGCTTTAATCGGTAAAAATAGAGTGGATAAAAAGTTAATTTCGGAACACAAAACCAAATCCTGCCTCTATAGAGCTTATCAATTTGACCCAGGTGCAATCGGCAGTTCATCCATTCAGATTATCGCCGAATATGAAATTCTATACTCATTAAAAGTCGAAAAGAAAAAGCTTGTTGTATTTCGTGGCTCTAACCCAGAAATCAAAATATCCAAGGACAATCACATATTAGTGCAAATTGGCACGTATAATCCCCATAAGGAAGATGAAAGTCATTTGTTCCAAACAGAAATAGAGAGTTGCCTAACAGGAAAAACGATCTATCTTTAATATCTATATTAGTTAGCCTTCAAATGGATTTTTAACGAGGATTGTGTCTTCTCGCTCAGGGCTTGTAGAGAGAATAGCCACGGGTGTTTCAATCAACTCTTCAATGCGGCGCACATATTTAATGGCATTTGCAGGAAGATCAACCCAACTTCTTGCTCCAAAGGTGCTCTCGCTCCAACCTTCCATGCTTTCATAGATAGGCGTTACTGTGGCTTGATCATCCGTTGATGCGGGGTAATAATCCAGCTTTTCACCATTTAAATCATAACCAACGCAAATTTTCAGTTCTTCCATGCCATCCAGAACATCAAGCTTTGTAAGTGCAATACCGGTAATCCCTGAAATTTTCATCACTTGTCGCACCATGATGGCGTCAAACCAACCGCAACGGCGACTGCGTCCCGTAACAGTGCCAAACTCATGGCCACGTTCACCTAACCCTTGTCCAACTTCGTCAAATAATTCTGTTGGAAATGGGCCACTGCCCACACGTGTTGTATAGGCTTTCGTAATGCCAAGAATATAATCAAGGCTATTGGCACCCATTCCGGAACCGCCCGCAGCTTGGGAAGCAACAACATTAGAAGACGTCACAAAAGGATACGTACCATGATCAATATCAAGCATGATGCCTTGTGCGCCTTCAAATAGAATTTTTTTACCGTCTTTTCTCGCCTCGTCTAATATTTTCCAACTTGCGCCAACAAGCGGAAGAACATGTTTAGAAACATCCATGATTTGTGCAATTAAATCATCACGGTCAACTTCATCAAATCCTAAGCCTTTACGAAGTGGGTTATGATGTCCAAGAAGAACGTCAACACGTTTTGCAACTGTTTCTTGTGATTTTAGGTCGCATACTCTCAGGGCGCGACGCGCTACTTTATCTTCATAAGCTGGGCCAATTCCACGTCGTGTTGTGCCAATTACAGGGCCTGTTTCACTACGTGCTTTTGCGGCATCTTCACGAATTGCATCAAGTTCACCGTGAAGTGGCAATATAAGTGAGCAGCCTTCAGAAATAAGCAAACTTTCAGCATTAATAGTTACGCCCTGATCGCTTAATTTTTTCATTTCATTAACTAGCGCCCATGGGTCAACCACAACACCATTACCTATCACTGATAGCTTGCCGCCACGAACAATCCCAGAAGGAAGAAGACTTAATTTATAAACTTTTCCATCAATAACAAGTGTATGTCCCGCATTGTGTCCCCCCTGAAATCTTACAACTACATCGGCTCTTTCGCTTAACCAATCTACGATTTTACCTTTTCCTTCATCGCCCCACTGGGACCCTACTACGACAACGTTAGACACAATTATTAACCTTTCGATATTTCGTTTATCTTATTATTTTGCCAAATAAAACCGCATTTCATTCGTTTCGCTTCTGAAATTTCGTCTTTCACATCTTCTAGTCCCAGAATGGTTCTATAACCATCTTTCTGTAAGTCACTTAATAATGTGCGTTCGGTTCCATTTGGAATAAAAATCTTTCTTTCTTGCTCTTCGACAATGATCGCACGCATTAAACTATCAAGGTAAAGTGAAAAACCTGTTGCCAGTTCACCTTCACCGTGTTCTGCATTTACGACATAACGACCGCCACGTCCAAGTTCGCCTCTCACGCCGCCTGCAAAAATACTAAAACTGATACCTGTTTGATATTCAAAACCCGTGTATTCACCGGGATCAATCGTAATTGTTAAATCCGGCGCAATATCTGATAATTTTCCAACAAGTTTAATTAACTCATCACATAGCGCGCTTGCCTCTTCAGGCAATGATAAGTTTGATAAAATTCCGAGAGACTTTTCTGCAGGCCCTGCTGCATTTAAAATTGCTCGACTAATTTCACCAATATCGCCTTCTATATTGGCTAATGCGCCGATGTCTTTTGCGTCAAGCGCGTCTCGAACCTGATTTGATAAATCCGCATCTATTCCAAGGCCGCTTGTAATAGCCGGAACCAATTGCGGCAACGCAAGGTCGACACTTAAATTATCAACACCGACATCACTGAGCGCTTCATAAGCGAGCAAAATTATTTCAACATAAGCTTCCGTTGAATTCGATCCTATAAGTTCAACGCCGGCTTGTTTAAATTGGCGTTCAGGTCTTAATTGTGTTCCTTTAATACGTAATACATCACCCGCATACCCAAGACGAAGTGGTCGAGGGGCGTTACTTAAACGTGATTGTGAAATCCGGGCAACCTGCCCCGTCATATCAGTACGCACGCCCATCATACGCTGCGAAACAGGGTCAAGTACGCGAAACATGTTTCTCGAATGAGCTTTTCCAGGGCCCAAAAGCAAACTTTCTTCAAATTCAACTAATGGCGGCAGGATTAAGTCAAACCCATGAGCAGAAAAGGCTTTCAGCAATTTCTCAACTGCTTTCGTTTCCTTATTAGCTTCACCCACAAGACTGTCATGCAATCCTTCTGGCAGCAGGGCTGTTTCATTCTGTTCTGACATAATTAATTGTCGCTTTAAAATTAGACTCGCTTTTCGTT
This sequence comes from Pseudemcibacter sp., assembly GCF_965661635.1. Classification (NCBI taxonomy): domain Bacteria; kingdom Pseudomonadati; phylum Pseudomonadota; class Alphaproteobacteria; order Emcibacterales; family Emcibacteraceae; genus Pseudemcibacter; species Pseudemcibacter sp. The sequence continues at coordinate 17,419 of NZ_CBFIEP010000147.1, forward strand.
GTGCTTATATCACCAATATTAATAAAGCCCAACGCCAAAAAGTAGCAAAAACACAAAAAAGGGAGGGTTAATAACCCTCCCTAATCGTAGAAATCGTTTGGATACAGTTTTCTACAATTTTAAAAATTTAAAGCCTTCACACTATGTACCTGGCCAATTTTCTCAATTTCGCCGATGACATCATTAGAAGCATGCTGGTCAACTGCAACGAGTGCAATTGCACGACCACCTTCATTATGACGACCAAGATTAAATGTCGCGATATTTAGACCACCCGTTCCAAGAATTGTTCCAAGAGAACCAATGAACCCTGGCTTATCTTCGTTGGTCGCGAAAATCATATTTTCAGTTAATTCACCCTCAAGTCGAATATCATCAACTTGAACGATACGAGGACGGCGGTCCGCAAAGAGTGTTCCAGCTACTGAGAACTCACCTTTATCGGTAATAACTTTTACAGTCACCAGCGTATTGTAATCGCCTTCGCCTTCAACTTTACTTTCAACAACATTAATATCACGCTCTTTTGCGACACTTAATGCATTGACCATATTTACACTGCTTAAAAGCGGGCGAAGCAAACCTTCTACGACAATCGCCGTAAGAGGACGAACATTAAGTTCCGTTACATCACCTTGATATCCAATATGGATTTCTTTCATTACAGCATCATTTAACTGGCCAACAAAACTGCCTAATTGTCCAACAAGTGACATATAAGGACTTAAACGTTTTGATTCTTCTGCCGTTAAGCTTGGCATGTTAAGTGCATTGGTTACTGCACCATCTAAAAGATAATCGGACATTTGTTCGGCAACTTGAACGGCAACATTAACTTGTGCTTCCGATGTTGATGCACCTAAATGAGGCGTCACTACAACATTATCATTTCCGAAAAGAACGTTTTCTTTAGCAGGCTCAACTTCAAAAACATCAAGCGCAGCGCCAGCAACTTTTCCACTATCAAGTGCGTCTTTAAGGGCCACTTCATCAATAAGACCACCACGCGCGCAGTTAACGATACGCACACCATCTTTCATTTTGGCAAATGCATCCGCATCAAGAATACCACGAGTGCTGTCTGTTAAAGGTGTATGAAGAGAAATAAAATCTGCACGTCCTAAAAGGCCATCAAGTTCAACTTTCTCTACACCAATCTCTTCTGCGCGTTCTTCAGATAGAAATGGATCAAATGCAATTACTTTCATTTTAAGACCTATTGCACGACTAGCGGCAATTGCACCAATATTCCCACATCCAATAATACCCAATATTTTTGATGTTAATTCAACACCCATAAATTTCGACTTTTCCCATTTTCCTTGGTGTGTTGATGCACTTGCTTGTGGGATTTGACGAGCGACTGCAAACATCATCGCTATTGCATGTTCAGCGGTTGTGATGCTGTTACCCATCGGCGTATTCATCACAACTGTACCGTTACTGGTTGCTGCTGGAATATCTACATTATCAACACCGATACCGGCACGACCAACGACTTTCAGGTTTTTTGCTGCCGCTAAAATCTTTGGAGTGACTTTCGTTGCTGAACGAATAGCAAGACCATCATATTCATGAATTTTCGCTTCTAATTCTTCTTTTGTTAAACCAACGATTTCATCAGTTTCAATACCGCGTCGTTCAAAAATTTCTTTGGCGAGCGGGCTCATTTTATCAGAAATAAGTACCTTAACCATAAGGATTACCTTTCATATAAGTGTAAAAATAAATATGTAAAATTAGTTATATTGTGTTTTGACTTCGCCGTAGGCCCAATCTAGCCATGGCGTTAAATCTTTAAGATCAACTGCTTCAATTGTGGAACCTGCCCAAATACGAAGCCCCGCAGGAGCATCTCGATATGCACCAATGTCATAAGCGACACCTTGCTCATCTAAGAGGCTAGCAAGTTTCTTAGCGGCCGCTGCTTTATCTTCATCAGATAGACTTTGAAACCAATCTGCTGATATTTTTAAGCAAACAGACGTATTAGAAACTGTCGCAGGATCTATGGCAAGAAAATCAACCCAATCCGTGTGGTCAACCCATGCTTTAAGCACAGCGAGATTGTCTTCTGAACGTTTGATTAGTCCATTTAATCCGCCGACTTCTTCGCCCCAATTAAGGGTATCAAGGTAGTCTTCAACACAAAGCATTGATGGTGTATTGATAGTTGCGCCTTTAAAGATGCCTTCTATCAGTTTACCATTTTTAGTCATGCGGAAGATTTTCGGAAGTGGCCACGCTGGAGAATAATTTTCCAAGCGCTCGACAGCGCGTGGTGACAAGATAATAATACCATGTGCTCCTTCGCCACCCATTACTTTCTGCCAAGAGAAAGTCGTTACATCAAGCTTTTCCCAAGGAAGATCCATTGCAAAAGCAGCTGATGTCGCATCACAAATGGTTAAGCCAGCACGATTATCCGCAATCCAGTCACCATTTGGAACCTTAACACCTGATGTTGTGCCATTCCATGTGAATACCACATCACGTGCAGGATCAACTTGTGTAAGGTCCGGAAGCTCTCCATATGGTGCTTCAATTTTACGGACATCATTTAATTTCAGCTGCTTCGTTACGTCGGTAATCCAACCTGAGCCAAAACTTTCCCATGCAAGCATATCAACGCCGCGCGTACCTAACAATGACCATAAAGCCATTTCAACGGCGCCTGTATCAGAACCTGGAACAATACCAACACGGTAATCATCCGGCAGGCTAAGTAAAGCATGCGTTTTATCAATTGCGTCTTTTAAACGGGTTTTGCCGACTGCGGCACGATGAGAACGCCCTAATGGCGCTTTTTTTAAATTTTCAATCGTCCATCCCGGGCGTTTCGCGCACGGTCCTGACGAAAACAGCGGTGAAGCTGGCTTCTTTTCTGGTAACATAATGTGTCTCCTATTCCTTCCAGAATAGCTGTACCTCGTTGGGGAGGGATAGCCCACGGCGGAATATAGAGAAACAAAATTAATTGTCAATCAGAAGATTTGTGAATTAAATATTACTGATCAATTGGGTAGTCGCCCGAACGTCCACTAAAGGATATTTGATAGAGTTTACTGTCATATTGAAAAGTATGACTTTTTACTTTACGGCCATGCTTAACATTGACTGTATTGCTTTGTTCTTGGAAGAGATCCATCAAAATTCGATTGGTCAAAATTAAGGTGTCTTGACCTTCAGAAAGGGGCGCTTCTTGAAAGACATAAATATCATTAAAGGTAACTTCAACACCAATCCAATTAAGTGGGATTTGCTCGCCATCAGTGCCATAAATAGCAAAAGATTGAATAATGTAATCTTTAAGAAACGATTCGACTTTTTCATCGGTTAATTCGACAGGCCCACCATTAAATCGCATCAACAAGTCTTCAATATCATGGGTGAAGACACGGTGAGTAATTTCGATGGTGCCTTTATCAGGCTGCATGTCCACTTGACTAAAGGAAGCGTAATAACGGTGTGCGTAACCAATATTGGCTACGCACATCATAGAAAATAGAATTAGAAATTTAGATAAATTTCTGGAAATCACTACTGATATTCTTTCACCAGATCATTAAATTTGCCTTCAGCAGAACGCGCATCATCAGAATCTTTCTTCTCTTTTTCTTTACGGTAATCTTCAACAGATTTAACCTCTGTCAGATTTTCATTTAGCATGTCACGACGGTTTCTTCCTCTTTGTTTTGCAAGATCAAAACGACTTTCAAGAATACGGCGTGGGAAAAAGTTATTGAACATATCAGCATCAGCTGTTTCATACTTCGGATCAAGTGTCACTGAAGCAATTTCTTTATCACTCACAATCATCTTGGTCATGTTTTTATAATTGAGTTTCCATATTTCAGCGGGGAAGCGTTTTTCTTCCTTTGAGCCGTCAGCATATTCAATTTCAAGATAAATCGGCATAATTACGCCACCTATATTTGAGAAATCTAACATATAAATATGACTGTCATCATTTAACAATTCAATTTGCCAATCTTCTAGATCCGCAATTAATTTATTATAATCATTACGTTGCTTATTGGTAACGGTGAACTCGTCATTATCATTATAAAAATCTTTGATACTTGGGAATTCATCAATGCGTTTTGGCAAGTCATCGTTACTGAGATATGATGGATGTCTACGTTTCTCCATTTCTTGACGGCGCTTAAAGGCTTCTTCAATTTCCGGATCTTCGGTATTGATGGTGAAATGACGCACGTTATCAAGCGCAATATCCACATGCTCAGTGGTATAGAACCAACCACGCCAGAACCAATCTAAATCTACACCGCTGGCATCTTCCATCGTACGGAAGAAATCAGATGGCGTAGGGCGTTTGAATTTCCAACGCTGTGCAAATTCACGAAACGCAAAATCAAAGAGTTCTGGCCCCATGATACTTTCACGTAGAATGTTTAAGGCAGTAGATGGCTTCGCATAAGCATTATTTCCTTTTTGAAGTAATGAATCTGCATTGCTCATAATCGGAACCTGATTTGTACTTGTCATATAACCAGTAATATTACGCGGATCAATTCGTCCAAGCGGATAATCATCTTTCCATTCTTGATGAGCAAGGTTTTGAACAAACGTATTTAAACCTTCATCCATCCAAGTCCATTGGCGCTCATCGGAATTTATAATCATTGGGTAATAGTTATGCCCAACTTCATGAATAATTACGCCAATCAATCCGTGCTTTGTGCGACGGCCATATGTACGCGTTCCATCGGGGTGTGTCGTTGGACGGGCACCATTAAAACTGATCATTGGATATTCCATGCCGCCAATAGGGCCATTAACTGAGATAGCCACGGGATATGGATACGTCATCGAATATTTATTATAAACTTGTAATGTGTGCATTACGGCTTGTGTCGAAATATCAGACCAAAGCGGTTGACCAGCCATAGGATAATATGACATCGCCATAACAGTTTCACCGTTTTCTTTCATCTTATAACCCATCGCGTCCCAAATAAATTTACGAGACGAGGCAAAGGCAAAATCGCGGACATTTTCTGCTTTATAATGCCACGTTTTTGTTTCAGAAGCCTTTTCTTTTTCGTTATTCACCGCTTCTTCTGGCGTGACAATAAAAATAGGAACCGATGCAGTGCGCGCTTCGATTAAACGATCGCGCTGATCTTGCGTTAAAACATCAGCTTCATTTTGCAACACACCTGTTGAGGCAACAATATGATCGGCCGGTGCCGTAATAGTCACATCGTAATTTCCAAACTCAAGGGTGAATTCACCACTACCTTGATATTCTTTATTATGCCATCCTTCGTAGTCTGAATAAACGGTCACTCTAGGATACCACTGTGCAATTTCATAAATATAATTGTCATCACGTTCAAAATATTCAGCCGCTTGACGGGACCGTAAAATTTCAGAATCAAGGATGTTATAGGACCAATCAATAGCGAAATCTGTGGCTTGATTTGGACCTAACTCGGTTGGTAAATCAATACGTAAGTTCGAGCCTACAACTGTATATGATAGATCATTTCCGCTTAAATCCTGAAGACGACTTACTTTGAAGCCACCATCGAAATTTCGACGTTCAATATGGCTGCGCATAGCAGAAAAAGACATCCCATCCATATTTGGTGATACTGTTTCACCCGCGATATCCATTGACGTTTTAGGATCAAAACGATTCTGATCCATTTGCAGCCAAATGTATTTCAAGCTATCTGGAGAGTTATTATAATATCTAATGTTTGCAGAACCCGTAACACTTTGATTTTCATCATCAAGAGTTACATCAATTTTATAATCTGCCTGTTGCTGCCAATATTCGTGACCCGGCGCACCTGAAGCTGTACGGTAAGAATTTGGCGTCGGCAAATACTCATTAAGCTGCCTGAACTTATCATTAAGCTGTTCCATGGTTTGCGCATAAGAATTTGTAGAAATCAATGCAAAACCCATTAGACCCAAGATTACGGTTTTGATCTTAAACATAGTAAATTATCCCTCACAATATAGATATATTCATTGTTATAGGGTGATACTATATATTATTACGTGCTTAGTCCAGTATGACTTTAGTCAACCTTCACGAGGTGATTAAGAGGGCCGCAACCACTACCAAACCCGGGCGCATTTTCAAGCGCTTTTTGTACAAAATTATGAGCTCTGCTTACTGCTTCTTCAAGTTTAAGACCTTGAGCAAGTCCTGTCGCAATACCTGATGCGAGTGTACACCCTGTACCATGATTATCTTTACCAGGTACCCTAAGAGCGGAGAATATTTTTTCTGAATTTTGTGTAACCAATAAATCTGTCAAAATATCACCTTTAAGATGCCCCCCTTTAACCAAAACCGCTTCCGGTCCCATCTTTAAAAGAGCATCTGCAGCTTTGCGCATCTCATCCATATTTTTGAGAAAATCTACGCCTGTTAGTTTAGATGCTTCAGCCAAATTTGGTGTTAATAATGTCGTCTTGGGTAGTATTTCACTTACCATCGCTTTTACGCTTAATGGTTTTAAAAGCGTATGTCCGCTCGTGGACATCATCACGGGATCAACCACCATAGGAATATCAGCACCGTATTTTGCAAGAATATCTGAAACACCCTCGATAATTTCAGGTGACATTAACATTCCGGTTTTAATGGCATCAGCACCTATATCACCTAACACCGACAGTATTTGTGCCCGTACAGTATTAGCCGGAACGGGAAACACTTCACTGACCATATTGGTGTCTTGTACAGTAATTGCTGTAATCGCGGACATGGCATATCCACCAAGTGAAGAAATGGTTTTAATATCCGCTTGAATTCCAGCGCCACCGCTAGAATCCGATCCAGCTATTGTTAAAACCTTACCTTTCATGATTATACGCTTCTGATTGTCGCTTCAACGGAAGACACAATGTCAGAAGCAACATTTTCAATCAAAGTATCATTATCACCTTCAACCATCACTCGAATTAATGGCTCCGTGCCCGATTTCCTAATCACAACACGACCATTACCATTAAGTGAATTTTCACCATCACTTATAGCTTGTATTACATGATCATCCGCAAGCGGGTCAGTTGCCTCGTTATACCGCACATTTTTGAGTAGCTGCGGATATGGTTCGAACAATTTAAATAAATTACTGGCCGGACGCCCTTTTTCAACCAAGACAGCCAAGACTTGAAGCGCAGCAACCAAGCCATCACCTGTTGTATTAAAATCGCTTAAAACGATATGACCGGATTGTTCCCCACCAACATTACAACCTAATTTTTGCATAGCTGCGACTACATAACGATCACCAACATTGGTGCGCTCCAATTCCAATCCTAATGACTTCATATGTTTTTCAAGTCCGAGGTTTGACATCAATGTTGCGACCAACGCCCCACCTTCAAGTTTACCTTCTTCGTGCCAATTGGTTGCGATAGTAGCCATTAATTGGTCCCCATCAATGATAAGCCCTGTTTCATCACAGATGATTAAACGATCTGCATCACCATCTAAGGCAATACCAATATCAGCACCTTCTTCAATAACTTTTATGCGCAGAGCTTCAGGCTTCGTGGAACCGAAATTATCATTAATATTGGTACCATTTGGTGTGGCACCAATAACAACAACTTCAGCACCAAGTTCCCATAAAACACTCGGTGCCGTTCTATATGCGGCGCCATTAGCACAATCTAGTACTACTTTTAAACCGTCAAGACGTAAATTTTTTGGAAAAGTATTTTTCGCAAATTCAATATAACGACCAACTGCGTTATGTAATCTTTGGGCGCGGCCTAAATCTTCTGAAGGAACCAAATGCTTGTTATATCCATTGTCCATTCTGCGTTCGAGTTCTTCCTCAATCTCATCAGACAATTTGTTGCCATCTGGGCCAAACAATTTAATTCCGTTATCATAAAAGGGATTATGAGAAGCAGAAAGCATTACGCCCAAATCAGAACGCAAAGACCTTGTTAACATCGCCACAGCGGGTGTCGGCATTGGTCCTAAAAGGACAACGTCCATACCCATGGAAATAAACCCTGATGTTAATGCAGGCTCAAGTAAATAACCGGAAAGACGCGTATCTTTGCCAATAACAACACGGTGTTGATGATCTCCACGTGTGAAATAACGTCCTGCAGCCATACCCACTCTCATGGCTAACTCTGCAGTCATTTTCCCTTCATTCGCTTTTCCGCGAATACCATCAGTTCCAAAATATTTTCTGGTCATATCGTTTCGTTCTTCTCGACATTTATTCAAATATATCTCATTCATAGCAAGAGTATGTTAATAGAAGCTGAATATTAGAAAAAAAATTAACTAGACTGTATATTTTGTAAGACTGTTATCGCTTGTTTGGTTTCTTTTACATCATGAACCCTGATGATATGAACTCCGCGATTAATGCAATGCTGCGCAGCTGAAATAGATCCGTGAATTCTATTTGCAGGAATTTCTTCATTACATATCTTACCGATGAAACTTTTTCTCGACACTCCAATTAACAAGGGAACACCAAGTCCGTGAAATATTGAAATGTGTTTTAATATTTGTAAATTATGTTCAACCGTTTTCCCAAAACCAATACCGGGGTCAACAATTATATTTCTTCTTGAAATACCATTTTTCACACAGTGCTCTATACGTTCCTCTAAATAATCATAAATATCCAAATAAACGCATTGATAATCTGGGTTATCTTGCATTGTTTCGGGCGTTCCTTGTGAATGCATAAGAATAATTGGCACATTTTCCCCACGGACGATATTCACACTATCAACATCATATTCTAAGGCACTGACATCATTTATTATGTGAGCACCCGATTTCATTGCCATTTTCATAACTTCACTGTTTCTACTATCAATTGAAATCGGTATTTTTTTATTTTTTATATTTTTAATCACAGGAATGACGCGGCTTAATTCTTCGTCGATGGTAACGGCTTTTGCCCCCGGTTTTGTAGATTCCCCTCCAATATCAATGATATCTGCACCATCCGAAATCATTGCACTTATTTGATCCATAGCAGAACCAAATTCATTAAATTCACCACCATCCGAAAAACTGTCCGGTGTTACATTGAGGACACCTTGAATAATAGGATTTTTAAAATCGAATTTGAGGCCATTTTTTAATTCTAATGGCTCACGAATACGTTCAATATTTTCAATTAATTTTTGAACTTCTCGTTTATCATTTTCATTTATTTTAGAAAAATAATCATCTAGCTCAGTAACAGAGATAATTTCGTGATGTACCGATTGAGAATTTCTTTTAATTATTTTCAAATGAGAATAATAAGCTTCGCTATTTTGTAATTTGCGAAAATATTTACCAGATGCAGTTAAGCCTCTGGTTATACCCAGAGGCTCAAGATAAATTTTATGTTTGTTCATAATGCCAACCAACGAAATGTTTAACTTTCTGGCACCGGATCAGAACCAATGTTATTGCCTTTATCTTTCGGCTTCTTGGTTGTCGGGACGGAACCAGTCGGTTTGTTTTCCGGCTTATCTTCATCATCAAAATCTTTTTGAATTTCTTTGCCCGCTAATAAATCATTAATTTCATCACCACTTAATGTTTCATATTCAAGCAATCCTTTGCCTAACGTATGCAAATCATCAAGGTTCTTATTCAGAATATCCGTTGCTTTCTGATATGATTCATCGACAAGTCGGCGAATTTCTTCATCAATGATTTTTGCTGTCGCAGAAGACACATTTTGCGTTTGAGATACGGAATGACCCAAGAAAACTTCTTGTTGGTTTTCACCATATTCAAGCGGCCCTAATTTATCGCTCATACCCCATTGAGTAACCATGGCACGAGCCATTTTAGTCGCATATGAAATATCAGACGATGCACCTGATGTTACCTTATCATAACCAAAAATAATTTCCTCAGCTACACGGCCACCCATCGCAACGGCCAAATCTGCATGCATTTTTTCGCGCGATCTTGAAAGCTGATCATGCTCAGGGAGACGCATCACCATACCTAATGCGCGACCACGTGGAATAATAGTGGCTTTATGGATTGGGTCGGATGCTGTACAATGAATCGCAACGAGAGCATGACCCGCTTCATGATAAGCAGTTAGTTTTTTCTCGTCTTCTTGCATGACCATCGAACGACGTTCCGCACCCATCATCACTTTATCTTTTGATTGTTCAAAATCGTCCATTGTAACAACGCGTTTTCCTTTGCGTGCTGCAAGTAATGCTGCTTCATTCACAAGGTTCGCAAGATCAGCGCCAGAGAACCCAGGTGTACCACGTGCTATAACACGTGGCTTAACGTCGGCAGCAAGTGGCACTTTTTTCATATGAACTTTAAGAATTTTTTCACGGCCCAATATATCCGGATTAGAAACGACAACCTGACGGTCAAAACGACCCGGACGCAATAAAGCCGGATCAAGAACATCAGGACGGTTTGTCGCTGCAAGTAAAATAATCCCTTCATTGGCTTCAAAACCGTCCATTTCAACAAGCAATTGGTTTAATGTTTGCTCACGTTCATCGTTACCACCACCTAGGCCAGCACCACGATGGCGACCTACGGCATCAATTTCATCAATGAAAATGATACATGGGGCATTTTGCTTACCCTGTTCAAACATATCGCGCACACGGCTCGCACCGACACCCACAAACATTTCAACAAAGTCAGAACCAGAAATCGTAAAGAATGGCACGTTCGCTTCACCAGCAATCGCACGCGCAAGAAGTGTTTTACCAGTTCCTGGAGGTCCAACGAGTAAAGCACCTTTCGGAATGACTGCACCAAGGCGTTGGTACTTACTAGGGTCCTTAAGAAATTCAACTATTTCTTCAAGTTCTTCTTTGGCTTCTTCGATACCCGCCACATCATCAAAGGTCACACGGCCTGACATTTCATTTAGAAGCTTGGCTTTAGATTTACCAAAACCCATTGCTTTACCGCCACCGCCTTGCATCTGACGCATAAAGAATATCCAAATACCTATTAGAATAATAAATGGCAACCAACCGACCAAGAATGTCATAAACGCACTCGTTTCAATTGGTTTCGCGTTAATATTAACGCCTTTGGCATTCAACTTATCAATTAAGGTCGCATCATTCGGGGCATAAGTTTGGAAAGTTTGACCATTGGCCATTTGGCCCGCAATATTATTTTCCTGTATAGTAACACTTGTAATGTTACCCGCATCAATACCCGCTAAGAACTCAGAATAAGAGATATCTTGTCTGCCGTCGCCGCCTTCTGGCCCCTTAAAGGCACTAAACAAAGCAAGAAGTAAAATTAAAATGATAAGCCAGAATGCGAAATTACGTTTCATATTGTCCACGTATTAAACCTTTATTTTGTTACCTGATATACAATCATCAAAGTTTCATTATCAATAGATAAGAGCAAATGTGCCAGAAACAAGTTGAAAGTTTATCTTTTTTGTCATGATAGCCATTTTTCTATAAAAACAACACTTTTATAGTCTTTAATGCTGAAAAGAAGCTGAAAAAACACCTACTTGAATTTGGTTTTTATCAGCAAATAAAAAATTTGGGAGTATTATTTTTTCATCATTTGTTAAAATGATTGGTAAAGTCTGTAATAACTTATCTCTCAAAACATGACTTTCAAAATTTTTATAGATATCCCCTTTAACTTCTGGATGCTGTTCAAAAAGAGTTGCCTTCATTTCATTTGAAAAGGCAATTACTTTTCCAGAAGTCTCTTTCGAATTAACAATAAACCTATTATCCCATAATAGTTGTTTCTTATCCGTAATGATTTTTTCATCATTAATTGAAACCGCTTCTCGGACAAATATAATCTGTTCTTTTTCATTTTTATATACAATCACGCCACATAAAGTCTGCCCAGAAAAATCAACCTGTTTAAGATTTTCAAATAAAGTGAATAATTTTTGATACCTACCGGGATGTTTTGCGCCGCTTACTTTTTTTAGCAATCGACTTAACAATCTTAAGGCAATTTCTTCATGAAGATTCTGACTGAAATTTCTCGATAATTCAGCATAGCCGAGCGGATGATAATTCACTAACTCCGATTCGGCGTGATCAGTTAATTGATCAAGGAGTGATTTTACGCGTGACATCTTAGTGGCTGTCGCCGTTAATCTTTCACGGTCTAAGCCTTCTATCTGAGTATCATTTAATAATTTACGGATTTTAATTCGCGTGAATGCCTCATTTTCATTACTTGGATCAGTAACCCAAGTCTGTCCCATTTCTTCAAGAGTTTTAAGAAGTCGTTCTTTTCCAATCGATAGAAGCGGTCGATATATCTTAATGGCATCCTTCTCATAACCTTCCACAGGTAATCGAGACACCTTCTCCATCGCAGAAAGACCATCTACACCGCTACCTCTGAAAAGGCGAATAAGAAACGTTTCTGCTTGGTCATCTTTATGATGCGCGACAAAAACATGATCAATTTCCTTTGACTTACACCATTTACTGATAAGGTCATATCGAGCTTTGCGGGCTTTATCTTGAATATTTGAAGTCGGTTTTTCGCCTATCCAGCTGAGTATCTCATGATGGATATTTAACTTTTCCAACCACTTTGAAACATCTTTAGCTTCTTGTTTTGAAGCTTTCCTTAAACCATGGTCAACCGTTACTGCATGAAGTTTTACGTGATTATTAAGGCACCACTGATGAAGCAAGAGTGCAAGCGCCATGCTATCGCCACCGCCAGATACAGCCACCGCAATGTTTTTTGGCTCCCCAATCTCAAGGGGCATCATCAGATCATGAAATTCATCGCCAGAAAGAGGGAGAATATTACCCCCGTCTAACTGCATCCTGCTTTTCTTTCTTCGGTTGGACGTAGGCGGGTGCTCTCTATGCTATTTGGAAAACGAGCACCAAGCTCACGAAATACTTCGCAGGCTTCGGTTTTTTCTCCCAAAAGATTAAGAGACATTCCTACTTTCAAAAGATACGCGGGTGCTTTAGAACTTTCGGGATATTTGCTCATCCCTTCAAGAAAGGTTCGTGTCGCATCAGCATAATTTCCGCGCGCATAATAAGTTTGCCCTAGCCAATATTGCGCATTACCAGAAAGTTCATCTTGAGGGTATTGTTCAAGGAATTCAAGAAAACTAATTTCTGCTTCCACATAATTAGCGTTGGATACAAGGCTATAGGCTTGATCATATTTTTGTTTTGCCGTCGATGCAACAGGAGCCGCTGTGGCTGCGGGTAGAGCTGACCCAGCACCCGTTGAAGGTAATGATGCCATTGGACGGGCACCACTTTCTAATTCTTTAAAGCGAAACTCATTGTCTTTTTCAAGGGTTTCAAGTTTTCGCGTTAAATTAGTGACCTTAAAATTAGCTTCTTCCAATTGCCCTGTCATTTGTCTAATTTGCGTTTCAAGTTCAGAAATTCGAATGTTGATTTCTGCCATCAATGCGCCTTCCGAACCAACAGGAATGTCCGCAGGAGCCGCATTATTCCCGCCGCCATTATCACCGGACCGGAAACGCGTTCCGGGTGTAAAAACACGTCGCTGTATCGCGTTAAGTTGTTTTTCAATTGCATTTAATCTTTGGCTCGTCGATTGTGCTGAAGATCCCATAGTCGACATTATTAATAATACCAATGATAATAATAAACAGATACCAGTCATCATTATGTTATGAGAATTAAACAAACTTTTCATCGTATTTTATGCTCCAAATATTTCTTGGGATCTTTAAAAAAAATGCCCGTGTGACAGTGTTAGTCGCACGGGCATTTTAAAATTAACTGTAAAATTAATTTACGCGAGTGTATCCGCGACGGTTTCTGTCGTTGTTTGTACCAATTGGACGTTCTTTACCGTAGCTCACTGTGCGGATGCGTGAAGCACTAACACCCATAGCTACAAGATAATTTTTAACGGCATTAGCACGACGATCACCAAGAGCAATATTGTATTCACGTGTACCGCGCTCATCACAATGCCCTTCGACTACAATACTCTTGTTGTTGCTTTTCATCCAGTTTGCTTGTGCTTGAAGAATGTTACGTGCTGACGCGTCAACATCATAACGATCAAAAGCGAAATAAACTGTTGATCCGTCCATACCGCCCATAATCTGATCAAGTTCTTCTTGTGAACCAGGAGCTGGACCTGTTTGAACTGGCTCCATAGGAGCTGGTGCAGGTGCTGGCTGAGCTTCAACAGGAGCTTCTGTCATTGCTTCGTCATTTGTATTCGCACAAGCACTCAAAAATAGTGCTGCCCCGACCATAATTAAAAATTTTGCATAAAATTTATTTTTTAGCATTTAGTGATCCTTCACATATATTTATGTATTTTCTTATTTTTCCTAAAACTTCTGTCATTTCCCCACAAGAATTGACATGCGCAATTAATCATATTTTCCCACGGCCCATATAATCTATCGTGACTATAAACGTAGATTCGTTAAGAATCAAGCGAGTATAAGGGTATAAGACGATTATTTATTTCTTCTTTATCTTGAATTCAACAACGGTGACCACGCAGGGTCTGATCCATCAAGAGGTGTTATAATCTGTCTTTCGTTATATCCAGTGAGGTCAATGGACCATAATTGGGTCTCACCACCGCCACCACGGTTATCATATGGGTACTTTTTATAATACATCAAAACACGGCCATTTGGTGACCACGTTGGCCCTTCTTCGAAGTAACTTTCGGTTAAAATCCGCTCTCCGGTGCCATCGGGACGCATTACGCCTATGAAAAATTTACCCCCTAATTGCTTGGTAAAGGCAATCAAATCACCGCGCGGCGACCAAACTGGCGTTGCATAACGTCCTTCACCAAAACTAATGCGCTTCACATTTGCGCCATCACTATCCATGACATATATTTGCTGAGATCCCCCACGGTCCGAATTAAATACTATTTGACGTCCAAACGGTGAAAAACTTGGCGACGTGTCAATTGCCGAATGGGTCGTTAATCGTTGAATCCGCCTTGTGCTTAATTCCATCGCAAAAATATCGGAATTTCCACGTTCCGCTTTTGACATAATCACTTTTTTGCCGTCCGGCGAAAATCTTGGCGCAAAAGTCATACCGTCAAATTCACCCAACATTTCCGATCTACCCGTATCAATGTTAAACAGATAAACGCGCGGTGTATCATTATAATAAGAAAGATACGTGATTTCCTGAGAGGACGGTGAAAAACGTGGGCTCAATATCATATATGAACCATCCGTTAAAAACTTATGATTATGACCGTCTTGGTCCATAATTGCCAAACGGCGGATACGATCAAGATAAGGACCGCTTTCTGAAATATAAACAATCCGAGTATCAAAATAACCATCTTCACCCGTTAAACGCTTATAAATTGCATCTGAGATTAAATGCGCTATTCGGCGCCAATTATTTGGCGCTGTGAAATAACGAAGACCCGTCATTTGTGAGCCTGCGAGTACATCCCACAGTCTAAACTCCACTCTTACACGGCCATCTTCTTCTAGTACGGCCGATCCTGTAACCAAGGCTTGCGCACCAATAGCGCGCCAATTGGCAAATTGTGGCGCTGTGCTTGCTGCACCAGAATTAATAAACGCGCGTTGATCAATCGGTGCAAATAAGCCTGATCTTTCGAGATCCGCTGTGACCACTTGCGCTATATTCGCGCCAATATCGCGGACCGATCCACTCGATGTCATTGCCGCTTCGCTGCCTTCAAAATTCGCAAGCGCAATAGGCATTGGCTGAACATTCCCGCGGGTAATATCAATTTCAATTACCGCATGGGCGGAAATTGTGCCTGCAATAATCCCAATGAGGGCAATTAATAAAATTTTCAAGTGTGTCACACTGTTTCTCCAGTCGTTAAACTAATTATACTTTATGATATCATACCGGATGGATCAAAATTCATTTTAATCTCCCGCCATTGGTCATGTAAATTCTGTGGTAATTCTAAATCACTATAAGGCGCGCACATGCGAACTGCACGAAGTGCGCTATCCGCTGCCACTTTTAAAGGGCCACTCATCCGACTATAATCATCTGCAGTGGGTGGTCTTGCCAAATCACCATCTGGTGTTAATTGCATATAAACGGTTACTTTTAATGTCCCCGCCTCCAAGGCACCGGCCGGTGGGTTCCAACATTGATCTTGTATCTTCTTTTGTATCGCCGCACTGATAGACATCGTTTGGCGACGTACATCCAATGAAGTCATTTGTTGTTCTTGCTGTCCGTATTTTTCCGCCAAACGCTCTGTCGCCGATTGGCTTTCCGGAATTTTATTAAGGAGCGCGGCTATTCTGTCACTGCTGAAACGGCTTGGCGGTTTTGGTCGTGATCTTGGGGCCACACTTGGTGCTTCTGCGCGCTGAACAGGTTTTGGTTTAGGCTTCGCTGCTGGCTTCTCTTTTGGTTGATCAAGCAGCGGCATCGTCGACGCCATTTTCGGTGGTGGTGGCGGTAAGGCCGCAGCTACACGCTCAGGCCTTTTTTCCGGCGGTTTTGGTTTTTCTTTTGTTGGTTCAGGTAATTTTGCAATTTCGACTGTTTTTGTCACTTCGGCAATATCAACCATTTCAACGGGAATAATTTGCATCTCCATATCGCGTGGTGTGTCAAACCACGGAATGCCGAATGTGGCTGCTAAAAATAGCCCCACATGCGATACTCCTGATATAATTAATGCGTTTTTCAATTTATTCTCTATACTTTCATTTTATCTTGCCGGGTCCGTCACCATGGCAACACGGGAAAATCCGTTGCCATTCAACAACCCCATCACTTCCATCACACGGCCATAACTAACACCTTGGTCACCGTGAACATAAATTCTGTCCTCTTTACGGTTTTCAAAAATCACCGTAATGCGGGCTACGAGCTGTTGAAGCTCAACTTCTTCATCTTGAAGATAAATACGCCCTTCTTCATCGATAGTGATCGATAGCGGCGTATTATTTTCTGGCAAGTTGTTAGCCTGACTATTCGGAAGGTCAATAGGAACGCCAACGGTTAATAATGGTGCTGTCACCATAAAAACAACAAGCAGCACCAACATCACATCAACAAAAGGCGTTACGTTAATCTCACTCATTTGTTGATGGCGTTTTGAAAATCCGGTGCGGTGACCGCCGCCTTTATTTCCATGCATTTGCATAAATGCTACTCCTCATCCATTTGACGTGACAAGATGGTGCCAAATTCTTCAGCGAAACCCTCTAGACGGTTGGCATATCGCCCTAAATCATTGGATAATACGTTATATGCAACAACCGCAGGGATCGCAGCAACTAGTCCCATGGCTGTCGCTGCCAGCGCTTCTGCAATACCCGGTGCCACAACGGCCAGTGACGAATTATTTGAAGATGCGATTGATTGAAAGCTGTTCATGATACCCCACACGGTACCAAACAGTCCAACAAACGGTGCCGTTGAGCCAACAGTGGCCAGCACACCAAGGTAATGTTCAAGCCGTTCCATTTCACGGCTAACCGTCACTTGCATAACACGATAAATACGTTCTTGTGCACCCATAGCAATTTTACCGGTAAGCGTGGTTGTTGATCGTTGCCATTCACGCATAGCAGAAACAAATAACATCGCAAGTGGGTGATCAGGGTTATGACGGGTGCGTTCATAAAGATCTTCAAGGCTGTTGCCGGACCAAAATTCGACTTCAAATTCATCTGCTTTTTCACGTACAGCGCGAAGACGCTTATATTTATCATAGATAATCGCCCAGCACCAAACCGATGCGCCGAGTAACATAATCATTACAGCCTGCACAATAAAATCAGCTTGCGCAAACATGCCGAAAAATGAAAAATCGGGTGCCGTACCACCTAAATCTAAAGCTTCAACTGCGGCTACTGCACTTGCTTCTAATTCTTCTTCCATTTCCGTTCCCTAAAATTCAATAATTATACGTTTAATTTTTCTTTTATGTTTTGCGGTAATCTTTTGGTTTTACCATTCTCACCGATTGCCGCTATTTTTATCATTCCTGTGACCAATATATGATCATTTTTTGTTACATCCTGCTTTATTATCAAGCTGGCGCCACCTAATTTTATAATCTCGCTCTTAATAACAAGATGATCATCAAATCTCGCGGGACTATTGAAATCAATTTCAGAGCGCTTTACTACAAAACTGACATCTTCAGGGTTGTTATAATCCAACATCTCCGCCTGATCAATACCAAGATCCCTTAACATTTCAGAACGTGCACGTTCCATAAATTTCAAATAGTTGGCGTAGTAAACCACGCCCCCAATATCCGTATCTTCATAATAAACCCGGACATTAAAATTATGTATTTTTCCATTCATAGAACCAGAATGTGGCAAAATTTCAGTCATTATTACTTTTTTGCCTCTTCACTTAATAATTCTAGCTGCGAAGTATCAAAATTCTTAGGCGCTTTTAGCCCAATATGCTCAAATGCATGTGCGGATAACATCCGGCCTCGCGGCGTGCGTTGCACCAATCCTTTTTGCATTAAATATGGTTCGATAATGTCTTCGATGGCGTCCCTAGGCTCACTTAATGCCGCCGCCAAAGTTTCGATACCAACTGGACCGCCCCCATAGCTTTCACCGATGCACCGTAAATACTTATGATCCATCGCGTCCAATCCTTGTGCATCAACTTCCAATCTTCTAAGCGCGCTATCTGCACTTTCCGCTGTGACAGCATCACCGCCATCTACTAAAGCGAAATCGGCTACACGTCTTAATAGACGTCCAGCGATGCGGGGAGTACCGCGCGCTCTTCTTGCAATTTCTAAGGCACCGTCTTCTGTCATTTCAACCCCTAATACGCGAGCCGCGCGACTTACAATTTTTTTCAAATCTTCCGGTTCATAAAAATTTAAGCGTGTCGGAATACCAAATCGATCACGTAAAGGCGTAGTTAGCAGTCCTGATCTCGTCGTCGCCCCTACAAGTGTAAATTGCGGTAAATCAATACGGACAGAGCGAGCCGCTGGCCCCTCACCGATTATTAGGTCAAGATGAAAATCTTCCATCGCCGGGTAGAGAATTTCTTCTACAGCTGGGTTAAGGCGATGGATTTCATCAATAAAAAGAATGTCATTTTCTTCTAAGTTTGTAAGAAGCGCAGCGAGATCACCAGATTTAGAAATAACCGGCCCCGCTGTCGCGCGAAAATTCACACCTAATTCACGCGCCATAATTTGGGCAAGTGTCGTTTTTCCAAGCCCCGGAGGTCCAAAAAAAAGAACATGATCAAGAGCTTTTCCACGTGCCTTTGCCGCCTCAATAAATACTTTTAAATTATCACAAGCTTTACGCTGTCCAATAAATTCGCTCAACGTCGCAGGTCGAATTGAGGCATCAAAATCACCATGCAACTCACCACCACTGATTAATCGGTCTTGCTCATCGCTCATTTTGCAAGCTCCTTAAGACCAAGACGTATAAGCGTCTGCACATTGTCATCGGCGCCTTCATTTAGAGCTTTATTGACGACCGTAAAAGCCTCCGCTTGTTTATAGCCAAGGTTTGTCAGTGCTGATACGGCGTCTCCCAGGGATGACGCTCTTGCCGGTTTGCCGCTCTCCACCTTCATAGGAGCAAGTGCAAATTTCGCCACTTTATCTTTCAGTTCAGTCACAATTCGAGTGGCAAGCTTTGGTCCGATGCCGCTGGTTTGCCCTACAACTGTCTTATCCTGTGCCGCAATAGAATTTGAAAGTTCATCCGGATTAACGGTAGAGAGAATAGCAAGTGCTACTTTTGCACCAACACCTTGCACGGTTTGTAATAATCTAAACCAATCCCGTTCAAGCTCAGTTGCAAAACCAAATAAATGGAAATGATCTTCACGGATATGTGTTTCAATAAATAAGGCTGTTTCTTCCCCTAAACCATTTAATTTATCAAGGGTCCTAGACGAGCAAAAAACATGATAGCCAACACCATTAACATCAATGATACACCAGTCTTCACCGAAACTATCTAGTAATCCTCTTAATTTCGCAATCATGCCTTTGCACCCTTCATAATGATTTGAGCGCCACTTCCTTTAAGTCCACTATTGCCGATGGCTTCACTCAATCGCCCATGCGCGCCACCACTATGGGCATGACATATTGCCACGGCGAGCGCATCACCCGCATCTTCACCGTTAATTTTCACACTGGGTAATAAAATTCCGAGCATGGCCGTGACTTGCTCTTTCCCAGCGTGGCCGGATCCGACAACTGACTTTTTAATATGATTTGGTGAATATTCAGAAACGGGCAATCCCGCCATTGCCGGAACAAGTAGCGAAATACCGCGCGCCTGACCAAGTTTTAATGTTGAATTAGGGTTTTTATTCACAAATGTTTCCTCGACAGCAGCAGAAACGGGCTCCCAATCGGAAATAACTTGGCTTAGTCCATCATAAAGTTGCACCAATCGCTCGGCCAACGATAAAGAATTGTCTGTTTTAATTATACCATTAGCGACATGACTTAAACGTGAGCCTTGCACATCTATAATGCCCCAGCCTGTTTTACGCAGACCAGGGTCAAAACCCACAAGACGTTGTCCTTTTATTGTCACGCGCCAAGTTTCTCCATTACATCATCAGGAATATCATAATTGCCATATACATTTTGTACATCATCAAGATCTTCAAGTGCATCAATCATTTTTATGAGTTTTGTAGCCCCATCGAAATCCAACTCAATCATATTCTGAGCTTTCCAAATCAGTTTGGCTGATTTTGGTTCTTCGCCTGTTGATTCAGAAAGGGCCGTTGAAACCGCATTCAAATCTTCCATAGCACACGTAATTTCATGTGTATCATCATCAGTTTCAACATTATCAGCCCCTGCTTCAAGCGCTTGTTCAAACATATCATCAGCAGAAATACTGCTTTCTTCATAGATAATTTCACCAACATGATCGAATTGATAAGCAACGCTACCGCTTTCACCCATGTTGCCACCATTTTTGGAAAATGCTGTGCGAATATCCGTTGCTGCTCTATTTCGATTGTCCGTTAAGCTTTCAACAATTATCGCCGTTCCACCGGGTCCAAACCCTTCATATCTAATTTCATCATAATTTGCACTGTCACCTGCTTGTGATTTATTAACAGCGCGCTGAATATTATCTTTTGGCATACTGTTTGATCGGGCGTTTTGAATGGCGAGGCGAAGGCGCGGATTAGAATCCGGATCTGGGCCACCCATTTTCGCTGCAACTGTGATTTCTTTTGAAAGTTTACTAAATAATCCGGAGCGTTTTTTATCCTGAGCTCCTTTACGATGCATAATATTTTTGAACTTGGAATGACCTGCCATTTTCTTCTCTCTTCTTTGCCTTTAGGCGAGCATAAATATTTAATGAATTAATGTATGAACCCTTGATAAACCACCGAGTCCCATTTGTGAATAGCTTTTAATTATTAATTGGGAAATGTTTCGTGCAAACGCGCACCCATTCTTATCGGATCAATACGTTTTGCAAGTCCCGTTTTATCATCCGTCTCTACAAATACGCCGCAAAGCGTGCCATCGCCATTTGCCGGTGTATATCGGTCACCACGAACTTTTTTTGTAAATCTATTTATGGGCTCTGCTTTATCCATGCCTATAACACTATCGTAATCACCACACATACCCGCATCGGTTTGATAGGCGGTGCCGCCATCAAAAATTTGTGCATCAGCCGTTGGAACATGACTATGTGTTCCCACCACAAGTGACGCTCTTCCATCAAGAAATTGTCCCATGGCCATTTTTTCAGAAGTGGCCTCTGCATGAATATCAACCAGAACAAACTTAACAGAGCTGCCCAAAGGATATTTTTTAAGTTCTTCGTCCACGGCTTTAAAGGGATCGTCAAGCGCATCCATAAAGACACGTCCCATAGCGTTTACCACCAACATTCTTCGGCCGCGCGTGTCTTCAACCACTATTGATCCTTTTCCAGAAGTACCCGCAGGGAAATTAATAGGGCGAATTAAACGTTTTTCCGTATTGATATAGGTTTTTGTTTCTTTTTGGTCCCAAACATGATTACCGGTCGAAATGACATCAACCCCCATTTCAAAAAGCTCTTTAACGATTTTACTGGTTATTCCAAAACCGGCAGCGGCATTCTCGCCATTAACGACGATAAAATCCGGTTTAAGGCGTTCTTTGATTTCTGGTAATTTTTCGGCAACGATTTTTCGGCCACTTCGCCCCATAATATCACCTAGGTAAACAACTTTCACTTATGAAAAATCCTTATAAATGTTCTGATCAGTTACAATCATGTCCAATTTTTGATCATAGTCATCAACTGGCACTTGCGCAATCTTTTGTCCTTCAAAGGCTATACCAATGGCTATCAAATCAGAATTGACCTCTTTTAACGATGCTATTGTGCGATCATAATATCCACCGCCATATCCTAATCGGTTCCCACTTTCGTCAAATGCGAGAAGCGGCACTAATAACACATCAGGTATTATAATCTGCTCCGAACTTTCTTTGGTATTAAAAGGGCCATCTATAAGATCCGTCTTCATATCCCATGAATGAAATTCAAGTGGCTGATTGCTTGCAATTATTGACGGAAGAGCAATTGGAAAACGTGCCGCATGCAATACTTTTAAGCATATCAAGGCGTCAAGCTCATCAATAATAGGATAATATCCGGATACCGTTTTAATCGTATCCAATTCTTCGAGCATAATTATTTTTGCCGCGACTTTTCTTGCCGCCATACCATTATCATTGCGGAATATTTCAGCACGTACCTCTTTGGCTTTTTTTCGGATTTTATTTTTTTCAGACATTTTCAATCATATTGCTTTGATAAAAAGAGTGCGGGACCGTTTGGCCGTGAATGCTATTTTATCCTCCAGAACCTAATACGTATAGGTGGGCGCCACGATAATAAGGCCACGGCCCTAACAGAGGCAGCTCCCGATGGAGAATTATCGCCCCGGGGATAATATGAAACACCAACGAAACAGAACCCGCTTTTCCTTATGTAATGCTTCTTTATGATATGAGCAACGTCAAGTTTGCATTATTAATCAAATTAACATAAATAATGGAGTTAGATATCAATCAGGGGCCGAAAATAAATCATGAATAATAACATACCCCATTTACTGCATGTGTTTCCTTCTTTTGGTCGTGGTGGTATTCCCATTCAAATTAGTCACGCCATCAATTATTTCGGAGATCAAGCTCGACACACAATTATATCGACCAACGATGACTATGGTGCAAAAGAAGTACTAAACGCAGAGTTAGATGTCAGTTTTCCTAATTTAGATCATTTAGCTGAAGGCGGTTTATTAAAAAGGCTTAAAAATTACCAACGATATTTAAAAGACACAAAACCCGATGCTTTACTTTCTTATAATTGGGGAGCCATTGAATGGGTGCTCGCCAATAGCTTTAGTCCAAAAATCTATAACCTTCATTCTGAACACGGATTTGGGCCCGATGAAGCAGATAAAACACTTTTAAGACGTGATCTATTTAGACGCTTTTCACTACGTAATACTGAAACCGTTTTGGTTCCCTCATTAAACTTAGAAAATATTGCCCTAAATACATGGCATATCCCTAAGGAAAAGATCGTTTATATTCCTAATGGTGTCGATATTGCGAAATTTGAAAAAAATGAACCATCCTTCATTATTCCTGGATTTCAAAAACAAACGGATGAAACCATTATCGGTACAATCGCGCCTTTAGCCCTGAAAAAAATATTGGCCGCATGATTGAAGCCTTTGCTGCATTGCGTAAGAAAAATATCAAATCACGATTATTAATCATTGGCGATGGCGCAGAACGGACAAAGTTGGAAGCATTGTGCGTCACACTCAATATACAAGATCAAGTGGTTTTTGCTGGATACATTTCAAAGCCAGAAACTGTTATTGGTTATCTTGATGTGTTTGCCATTTCGTCTGATACGGAGCAAATGCCAAATACGATACTAGAAGCAATGGCTGCCTCACTTCCTATTGTCGGCGTTGCGGTAGGTGATGTAAAAAATATGGTAAGCGTTCAGAACCAAGAATTCATAACGCCACTTAATGATGATCTAGCATTCTCAAGTATGATGGAAAAATTAACAGGTGATAAAGAGAAACAGATTAAATTGGGCGAACTAAACCTTAGTCATGTAAAAGAAAAATACGATCGACTAATCATGTATAAAAAATATGCAAAATTATGGGGTATTAATTAAGAAAGTTCGAGCGTTTTTGCCATTTCTTCAATTTTTAATATCGCCTTACCCATAGCGACATCCATGCGCTTCACTTCTGCCGCTGCTTCGGAATGAGATGGTAATTCACCATCATTTAATTCATGTAGTTCGTCAGAAATCATTATAGCCGTCATCAAAAGCAGACGCGTATCACCAGTGGACCCTAAATGTTCAATCAGGGAGGATGCACGTTGATTAATATAATCTGCCAACATTTTAAGGCGTTCTTCACCACCATCCTGACAAGCTAAATGATGATCTTGATTATTAAAAGTTACCGTTACCTGCCCCATAATAATTCCTTAAAAATTAATGTGTGTTTTGTTCCGAAATAAGAACATCAAGTTGCTTGATCATCAATCCCATTTCTTTTTGCGCCGAGTCGCCAGCTTGCTCTAAAGTTTCAATTCTTTCCTCAAGCTTCTCAACATTAGTGCGCGCCACTTCAAGTTCACGTGATAATGCACGGTTTTCTTTTTCGAGTTGATGAATAAAATCTGCCTGCTCACTAGACCCTGACTGGGATCTAGCCTGTTTAGAAACGATGGCCTTCTCTAAACGACCCAACACTTCTTCTAAGGCCATGACCGTTTTATCAGCTGTTAAACGTTGATCGTTATCACTCATTTCATCATCCCAATCTCTTTTTATTTCTTTGCCACGAGCTTTTAGACTAGCAACATTTTGATAAAAAAATCCACCAAAAAGCTTAAAGAGAGAAAAATACAAGAAAAAAAGTAAAAAGTTGATACAAAATCAGCTATTTTTAACATAAGAATATTGACCCTGAGGCCAAGAAAGTCCATTGTGCGCCGTGAAAAGAGATTGAAATTACTTTTACACAATCCCTCTCAAACGATAGAGGGAAAATTATAGAAACTTAAAAGGTTATATTTAGATAAAATGACTGTGACAGCGAATGAAATGGCAAATGCAATCCGCGCACTTAGCATGGATGCAGTTCAACAAGCAAATTCCGGACACCCAGGCATGCCTATGGGTATGGCAGATGTCGCAACAGTGCTCTTCACAAAACATATGAAATTTGACCCTTCATGGCCAGAGTGGCCTGATCGGGATCGCTTCATTTTATCTGCAGGGCATGGATCAATGCTGATCTATTCTCTCCTTTATTTAACGGGTTATGATAATCCAACAATTGAAGATATTAAAAACTTCCGCCAACTTCATCAACCTTGTGCTGGTCATCCAGAATATGAAGAAGCTCCTGGTATTGAAATGACAACAGGGCCGCTTGGTCAAGGACTTGCAACATCAATTGGATTTGCAGTCGCAGAAAGACTAAGCAATGCTCGATTGGCTGATCTAAGCGATCATTATACTTATGTTGTTGCAGGTGATGGTTGTTTAATGGAAGGAGTTTCACAAGAAGCAATTTCACAAGCGGGCCATTTAAAACTTGGAAAACTTGTTGTTCTTTGGGATGACAATGAAATTTGTATTGATGGTAAAACGGAAATGACCGTTTCCGACAACCAGCTTATGCGCTTTGAAGCATCAAATTGGCATACAATCGCCGTTGATGGTCATGATATGGATGCTGTTAATGCGGCAATCGAAGAAGCCAAAAATGATGATCGTCCTTCTCTAATAGCTTGTAAAACAACCATTGGTTATGGAGCACCAAATAAAGGGGGCACATCCGCCACCCATGGTGCACCGCTTGGACATGATGAAATCGCGGCTAGTCGTGGATTTTTAAATTGGCCACATGAAGCCTTTTTTATACCGGATGATATTCTATCTGCGTGGCGCGCTGCCGGTGCCCGTGGTAAAGAAACTTCTGCTGCATGGAAAGTAAAATTCGATGCTCTTGATGACGCGACCAAAGCGGATTTTAACCGCCGCTTAAATAAAGATTTGCCTGCGGATTTAACGGATGCCATTAAACAATATAAACGTGACCTTGTTGCAGAGCCCGTTGGCCCTGCGACACGAAAAGCATCACATATGGCGTTAGAGGTCATCAACCCAATTGTAACCGAAACTATTGGTGGCTCTGCTGACCTTACCGGATCAAACCTTACTTTAACTAAAGATTTAGGCGTCATTACTGCAAATGATTTTGCGGGACGTTATCTCTATTATGGTGTTCGTGAATTTGGTATGGCGGCGCTTATGAACGGCCTCGCGCTTCATGGTGAATATATTCCTTATGGTGGCACATTCTTTGTATTTACGGATTATTGCCGTTCCGCAATTCGCCTGAGCGCGCTCATGAAACAACGGGCGATTTACGTTATGACACATGATAGTATCGGGCTTGGTGAAGATGGTCCAACCCATCAACCGATTGAACATCTTGCCTCTCTTCGAGCGATGCCTAACGTAAATGTTTTCCGTCCTTGTGACGCGGTTGAAACGGCAGAATGTTGGCTTGCCGCACTTGAAGATAAAGAAACACCATCAATTCTGGTTTTAACTCGCCAAGGATTAAAACAAGCTCGTCTTGAAAATAATGATGATAATCTTTCGGCCAAAGGCGGATATGTCATCAGCAAGGCAAGTAGTGATGCAGCCGTTACAATCATTGCAACAGGCTCAGAAGTTGAGATTGCAATTGAAGCTCAAGCGGAACTTGAAGCTATGGGAACAGCTACTAAAGTCGTTTCTATGCCTTCATGGGAAAAGTTTGATGCCCAATCACCAACCTATCAAGAAGACGTCCTAGGCAATCCTCAAGTATTTGCTTCTATTGAAGCTGGTTCAACGTTTGGTTGGGAAAAATATGTTGGACGTGACGGTGTAAAAATAGGTATTGACGAATTTGGCGCCTCTGCCCCTGCAAGTGATCTTTATAACCATTTTGGTGTTACGAAAGAGAACCTCGTTTCACAAATTAAAGCTAATTTATAAATTATTAACTGGAGAAAATAATCATGACAATTCGTGTCGCAATTAACGGTTTTGGTCGTATTGGCCGTTTAGCCCTTCGCGGGATCTACGAAAGTGGTCGTGACGACGTAAAAGTTGTCGCAATTAATGATCTTGGCGATGTAAAAATGAATGCATACCTTCTTAAGCGTGACAGTGTGCATGGCAAGTTCCCGTTTGATGTAAACGTCGACGGAAACAACATTGTTATCGGTGATGATAAAATTGCTGTATCTGCAGAACGCAATCCTGCTGATCTTCCATGGGGTGATCTTGATGTTGACGTTGTCTATGAATGTACAGGGTTTTTCTGTGATAAAGATAAAGCATCGGCACATCTTGACGCTGGCGCTAAAAAAGTTCTTATCTCTGCACCAGCATCAGGCGTTTCAAAAACCATCGTATTTGGTGTAAACCATGAAACACTTGAAGCGGGCGATAAAGTTATTTCAAACGCGTCTTGCACTACAAACTGTCTTGCACCTGTTGCACAAGTCTTAAATGAAACAGTTGGCATTGAAAAAGGTATTATGACTACCGTTCACGCTTATACTGGTGATCAACGCGTTCTTGATACACTTCATAGTGATCCACTTCGCGCACGTGCATGCGGTCTTAGCATGATCCCTACATCAACAGGTGCAGCACGCGCCGTTGGTCTAGTACTTCCTGAACTCTCTGGAAAACTTGATGGCACATCAATCCGCGTACCAACTCCGAATGTGTCACTTGTTGATCTTACATTTGTTGCGAAAAAAGATACAAGTGCCGATGAAATTAACGCTGCAATTAAAGCAGCCGCTAATGGCCGCTTGAAAGGTGTTCTTGCTTATATAGACGAGCCTGTTGTGTCAATCGATCTTAATCATGATGCGCACAGTTCAAGCTTTGATTCTGCTCAAACATCCGTCATGGACGGTAATCTTGTTCGTATTCTCACATGGTACGATAACGAGTGGGGCTTTGCGAACCGCATGTCTGATACTGCTGTTGTCCTTCATAACGTCGGCTAGGGTTTAAATGACGACTTTTAAAAATATTAAATCGTTGGGCGCGCTTGCTGGCAAGCGCGTCCTTCTTCGTGCTGATCTAAATGTACCCATGAAAACCGATGAAGACGGACATCGTGAAGTCACTGACGATACACGCATCCTTTCTGTAACACCTACCATAAAAGCATTAGCTGATGCTGGTGCACGTGTTTTGGTATTATCTCATTTTGGAAGGCCCAAAGGGGAACGTAATCCGGATATGTCGCTAGAACCTCTTGGACAGCCGCTTGCTAATGCAACGGGTTTACCCGTTTCTTATATTGATGACTGTATCGGTGATGAAGTTCTCGACGTTATTGATGCCATGGAAGATGGTTCCGTGCTTTTGCTTGAAAACGTTCGTTTTTATCAGGCTGAAACTGATAACGATGCAGATTTTGCCGCTGAACTCGCTAAAAATGCTGACTTTTTTGTTAATGATGCGTTCTCCTGCTGCCACCGCGCGCATGCTTCAACAGTTGGTATTGCAGAAATTTTACCTTCTGCTGCTGGTCTGGCGCTTGAAAAAGAATTAATCGCCCTTGAGGGTGCTTTAGGTAATCCAGTTCATCCGGTTGCCGCTCTTGTTGGTGGTGCTAAAGTTTCAACAAAGCTTGATGTGTTAACTAATTTAGTTGCTAAAGTAGATCATTTGATTATTGGCGGCGGCATGGCGAATACATTTCTTGCGGCACAAGGTATTGATGTTGGTGCATCACTTTGTGAACATGATCTTGCTGATACGGCAAACTCTATTCTTAAAAATGCCAAAAAAGCAGGCTGTAAAATTCATTTACCTGATGATGTTGTGGTTGCAAAAGAATTTGCCGCAAATGCTGAAAATAGAACCACCACTTCTGATGATGTTGCCTCTGATGAAATGATACTTGATGTTGGTGCAGCCACAGCTGCAAAAGTCGCTGAAGCCTTAAATGATTGTAATACACTTATTTGGAATGGTCCCATGGGTGCCTTTGAAATTGAACCATTTGATGTCGCTACGGTAACAGTCGCAAAAGCGGCCGGCGCCTTGACCGAAGATGGCACTCTTGTTTCT
The DNA here is from genome assembly GCF_965661635.1 of Pseudemcibacter sp. Lineage (NCBI taxonomy): Bacteria > Pseudomonadati > Pseudomonadota > Alphaproteobacteria > Emcibacterales > Emcibacteraceae > Pseudemcibacter > Pseudemcibacter sp. The sequence goes on from NZ_CBFIEP010000147.1 coordinate 46,602, forward strand.
TTAGCCGGTGGTGGTGATACAGTTGCTGCACTAAACCATGCTGGTGTCGCAGAACAATTTAGCCACATTTCGACAGCTGGCGGCGCCTTCCTTGAATGGATGGAAGGTAAAGAATTACCCGGTGTTAAAGTATTACTGGCTTAAGTTATAAATTTTAAATGATATAAAGCTGAGCCTTTTGCTCGGCTTTTTTATAAATTTAATTTATCGATAGTGAGTTCAATACTTTTAACTATTCTCTCGCACTTTTTATTATCAAGTGCATCAGGATGTTGCGATGCAAAAGCCGCATTATCGTTATCATAGTATTTCCCTGTAGCATCTGAAAAGTCTGGATCTAATGCAGCGCGCACGAGAATTGAAACACCAATATTTATATCATTTCCAGCCACTCCAAATGCATCTTTTACCATCTTACTGGCTAAAAATGATCCAGGATTTACGGCAATAAATATTGGTCCCATTTCTTTATTCATTATCCCTAAATATCGGGACCACATTGTAATCGCCAATTTACTCTGTGCGTAAGCGTCGCCATCAGATAGTTCTTGTTTTCCTTCCATAGCTAGCAAATTAACTGGGGACTGCGCAGCAGAAGAAAGATTGACTACCCTCGCTTCTTTATCAAGCAACGGACTTAACATTTGCGTTAACAAATAAGGTGCAAATGTATTGACCACAAAACGAATATCATACCCTTCTGAGGTAATAGTATTTGCCGTTTTATAAATTCCGGCATTGTTTATAATTACATCAATTTTTTGATGTCTTTTCATGACTTGATGTGCAAATGATCTAACATCATTCAAATTGGATAAATCACAAATGTAACTTTCGATTATGCCCGTTTCAGGCAATGCTGAAAGATTTTTAACGATATCATTTAGTTTCGTTTCGTTGCGGCCATGTAATAAAAGGGTATGTCCCATTGAGGCTAATTTTTTTGCAGTTTCTAACCCAATACCGTCTGTCGCGCCGGTAAGTAATATTATCTTAAGCATTATGAAGTTCTTTCAAAAATATACTCACATTAGCGATCAATCACTACACTGACTGTTGCAGGGCCTGATGGGTCAAGATTAATATAACTGACTGTGGCCGTGTTTCCTTTAAATAATGGACGAATAGCGGGATCAAAAAACGGGATTGGTTTAAGCGGTCTAATTGCTCCCATATTACCCAATGATAAGATATCTCCTGCCTTTAACGGACGCCCTCTTTTCATCATTTGATCACGCAAATGTCTAACGCGATATAAAGGCTCATACGCACTTTTAATTTCACCTGAGGCAAGAACTTCACCTTCTTCATTTGTCATGTTAAAGCTAAAATTATTAAGACGCTCAACCCATTCTTCGGTAGCTTCCGTTTTAATAAGTTCGCCAACAATACCGTTTCGAAAATCATAATTGCTTGCAATTCCGCCTTTTTCTGACCTGCCCTCTGGTGTTTGTAGCATATCCGGCATTTCTATAAACGGCTGAAATCCGGCAAGTGCCGCTAGAATTTCCATGTCTGTTTCTGCCGTATTAATATCTTCAGTTCCAACTACCGCTGCAAAATCAGCTTCAACAAAAGTCATATAACAACAATTAAAATCAATATGTGCGCCGGATGGATGAATTCCTTTTTCAAACATTGCAGCTGTAACGGGACCCGATAATCCATCAACAGGACCATTATCATATTGTCCTTTAGAGAATGAGCCTATTTTATAACCAGCTATCTTCCCTCTAAATTTAAGCTGTTCTTCTATAAAGTAATCCGCAATTTGATAGGCCTCTTCTTCTGAAATATCATCTGAAGAAATGGGATCAATTGGCCTTGCTTCGTTAAAATTTTGAACGAAGCTTTTAGCCAAGATTTGTTGATCTTCCCTATTA